>NZ_JAGWCU010000008.1:0-162081 GCF_020657755.1 Clostridioides sp. ZZV15-6388
TAATACAAAAATTAGGAGGTAGTATGAGCATAACCATAGCTTTTTTAGCAACAAATATATTTATAAAATTAGTAATCATAGCAATAGCATTTGATACGCTATTAGGATGTTTGCAGGCAATAAAAACACATAAATTTAATAGTTCTTTTGGGATAAATGGAGGAATCAGAAAAGTAGCAATGATAGCATGTGTATTCTTTTTAGCAGTAGTTGACGTACTTACAAAGTTTAACTTTTTATTTATGTTACCACAAGAATGGATTGATTTTTTAAGACTACAGCATCTAGGTATATCTGAATTTTTCTCTATTTTATTCATTTTGTATGAAAGTGTAAGTATATTAAAAAATATGTATCTGTGTGGGTTACCAGTACCTAAAAAATTAAAAGATAGAATAGGTAACTTATTAGATACTATGACAGATGAATTAAATGTTAAAGGAGGTAGTAAATAATGAAAATATGTATAACAGTAGGACACAGTATTTTAAAAAGCGGAGCATGTACTTCTGCTGATGGAGTAGTTAACGAGTATCAATACAATAAATCTCTTGCCCCAGTGTTAGCAGATAGATTTAAAAAAGAAGGTCATAAGGCAGATGTAATAATATGCCCAGAAAAGCAGTTCAAAACTAAGGACGAGGAAAAGACTTATAAAATACCTAGAGTTAATAGTGGAGGATATGACTTACTTATAGAGTTGCATTTAAATTCAAGTGGTGTAGGAGCTTTTGGAACAGAATTATTTTACTATAGTGAAAAAGGGAAGGAATATGCGCAGAGGGTGGTAGATAAACTGTCTAAACCTTTCATAAGAAAAAAAGGAGATAAAGAAGTAGGTAATAGAGGTGCTAAATTAGATAAAAGTTTATATATTTTAAATAGTTCTAAACCTACTGCAATACTAATTGAAAGTTTTTTCTGTGATAATAAAGATGATTATGAGAAGGCTAAGAAACTTGGATATGAAGGTATGGCTAAATTGATTGCTGAAGGTGTATTAAATAAAAAAATAGATAACGAGGGAGTTAAACAGATGTACAAACATACAATAGTTTTTGAGGGAGAAGTTGACAAAATCCCTGCAACTGTTGTTGGCTGGGGTTATAATGATGGAAAAATATTGATATGTGATATAAAAGATTATGTTCCAGGTCAGACAGAAAATTTATATGCTGTTGGTGGTGGAGCGTGTGAGAAGATAGGTTCTATAACTAAAGAAAAATATACAATGATAAAGGGAAATGATAGATTTGACACACTTTACAAAGCATTAGATTTTATTAATAGATAGAATTTAGGAGTTGAGTAAATTTGAGTAAACTTAGTAAATGTATAGTATTTTAAATAATTTTACTCACTTTTGAGCTTTAAGCGAATTATTATTAGAAAATGTTGATTTTTGTGAAAAATGATGATACTATTCAAGTAGAATCAACTTTATATATACTTTATATATTACTCATATATTATTTATATATATATTTTGATTAACTATTATATTTTTAGGGGGAGAGAAGAAAAATGAAACGAGGGAAAAAATTTTTTTCATTCATGTTAGTTTTGGCTATGTTATTCACACTAAATATTAATGTAACATATGCTGATGAAGACGATAATGAACCTGTTAAGTTTGTTTTGAAGGGGCGTCAGAATTTTACAGAGATGCGAAATTATCTTGACAAAATGCTTTTGCAACAGAATAAACTTATTAATGGGGGAATTAGCACTAAATCTGATTGTCCGCCAGATCATTACTCACTAATTAATGGTGATGATAGAACAAGACTTAAAAACTTTATACAGCAAATAGGACTTATTATGATTAAATACAAAGATGTTCCAGAACCTGTTTATGCAACTGGATTTTATGCAGCGCCAGGAAAATTATTAACTGTTGCACATGCGGTAATTGGTGAAAAAGGTGATAAAGAAATAGAATGGGCAACTGCCTATTTTTTCCTAACTATTCCTAATACAAATAGTTATAGAGTAACAAGTTCACCTATATATAATGCATATATTCCTAAATATTATCAGAGACACTTGAGTAAAAAATATGATTATGCAGTTCTAAGATTGGAAGGAGAGATTTATGTAAGTGGTACTAGATTAGCTCCTTTGAAATTAGCTAAACCGAGTGAACTTTCTACTTACGCCAAACTTTCTCCATATGTATGTGGATTTCCAAATCCTAATACACATGTCAATGTACAACACTTGGGAGGAGGAACTTTATATGATGAACCAGGAAATAGATATTATTATACCAATGATATTGAACCCGGACAATCAGGTTCACCTATATTTGTTAGAGATGCAAATAACCAGATTGTAGTTACTGGTATTCATACAGATGGTAAAGGTATTAACTATTCACCACATCCAGATTTAAATTCTGGCTTGAAGCTTAGAACTGAAATACATGAATTTTTAGCAGGTTGTCCGTGGTAGAATGTTTACGAATAAAAAACTGTATTTGTAGAAGAAAGTTGCTACTTATACAGTTTTTTATATTTAAAAGAAATATATAAAACTATAGCATAAGTTGTAATAATAAAACGAACGAAAATTATCATACTAAAACATAAGACATGTTATAATCATGTTTAGATAGGTTTTTGGATATATACCAAAAGTACTCTTTTTATAAGAGTGCTTATTTTTTTGAAATTCATTAGCATATAAACTATCAAGAATGTTACTCAATATACCTTAAAATTGATTTAAATAGCTCTTTTTCGTAGCATAAATCATATGATATAATAAAAAATAGAAGTGTACTACCAATACACTTCTATATCTGTAACTAAGCATTCTCATGAGCGGGAGTGCTTTTTTCATTTCTTCAAATAACCTTGTTTTTTCATCTGTAATTATCAAATCAATGTCATTAAGTATTTGATTTATCACCATTTAAGAAAGTTATTTTAATAGTTACTCTGCCTTGATTGCTGTATATTTTTATTGAATTTCCATAATCGTCTTCTAATTTATCTGTACCACTTTTGCTTATTTCTCCATCTGGAACTATAAGTAATTCTAAGTGTCTTTCATGACCACCAGAAGATGATAAAACGTACGAACCATTGTAAGGCATTCCTAGACCCTCTATCTTATCTGTTAATGGGTCATCTTTAAGACCTCCATTTATAATTATTTTTCCATCTTTTTTGGACCATGATATGCTGTTTCCATCAGTGAATTTTGATTCATCAGCATAGTAGCTAAGGGACGCACTTTTTATTGCACTTATATCAGATTCAAGTTTAGCTATCTTTGCTTTTTCTATATTTTTAAATAATGCTGGAAGTGCTACTATCGCCAATATTCCTATTATAGCAATTACTACTAATAATTCCACTAAAGTAAACCCTTTTTTATTTTTCATTTATTTCACCTCCGTATAAAATAAATAATATGTAAATTTTTTTGTTTTATTGATTTCTATTTTCTACATTTTACCATATATAGACAAAAAAATCACTTTCAATGATAAGAATACTATTATTTTATAATTCTTGTAAATGATTTAAAATGATATTTCTTGTTAGAAAAGATATAAGTGCTGTGTCAAAATAAAGAAAACTACAGTCATATCAATATAATTATCAATACTATTTAAATGTAGATAAAACTAAAAAGGGTTCTTCTAGAAAATAAATTTTATTTAATTATACTTACTTACCAATACCATAACTTGGTGCAAACAAGGCTCTACTACATTTTTTCCGTACTCTAATATAAAATCATCTAGCTGTGTATCTATAAAATCACAATAATCATATGAACTACCAATATAAGCAGTCAACATATGTGTACATCTATCTATTTTATCTCTAAACATATATATTATTATCCCCCTAAAAAACTTTCATAAAAACAAAAAGAACAATATCTTTTTGGCAACTGGCTGACATAACTCATAGTTTATTTTATAAGCGTTAGTCCCTATAGCTTTGCGTCACTAAATTTCTCTAGTTTTGCCAATTTAGTTTTATTCTACAACTAAAATAATACAATAGAATTAGTTATTATTCAACAAGATTGTTTGAAAATTAAATAAATTTATAGGAATGAATAATGTTTTTTATATATAAAAATAGACTAAATGTGTAGAATGTTTGGTAAAACTTACCTGTATTAATTGCAATTAGAAGGTTCTATTATTAATTTAAATTAAAATTAATTCAAGGAAGTGACATAAATGGAGCAACAAGAGGTAACAGACAAACTGCGCAGAGGGGAATTGATGTTGATGGAATATATGTGGAGGAAAAAGTCTATTCTATCTAAAAAAGAAATAATAGAAGCGATGAAGCAAAGATATAAGTGGAGGAAAAGTACTACAGAAATTCTTCTGAAAAGATTAGTAAAGATGAAAACATTAAAAAAGAAAGTAGTAAGTTTTCAATCGAACTATGAAGTGTTAGTAACTAAAAAAGAGTATTTAAATGCTAGAAAAGAAGAAAGAGATACAAGTAAATACGATAACTTTTTTATAAAAATATTTACAACAATACACAAAAGAAATAATGTGATAGAAGAAAAATTAAAAAGATTTATAAAAAATATGCAAAATATAGTAAAAAGATAACTCTGTTTATATAGAAAGAAGGAATATATTATGTTGAATAAAAAATTACCAGATGCGGAATTAAAATTGATGAAAAATATTTGGAATTCGGGATACAAAACTGTAATATCGAAAGATGTTGCAGATGAAATGGAGGAAAAATATGGTTGGAAACATACAACTACAATTACACTTTTAGCAAGATTAACTAAAAAAGGTTTTTTAATATCTCAGAGAATTGGAAAACATGTACACTACACAGTATTAGTAAAAGAAAAAGAATATCTAAAACTAGAAGGAAAAAGAATCTTTGGAGGTTTACATAACAATCCCCTGTCAGAGTTAATTTCAAAACTACATGACAAAGAGGAAATAACCGAAGAAAAAATAATGGAAATAGGGGATTGGATAAAAACTTGGCAAGACGAAGATTAACAGAGTAAAAGGTAGCTACTAATATAAGCGCTACCTTTTTTCTTGTGGATAAAATTGGGGATAAGTTGTGGAAAACTTATTCAAAATTTGTGGATAAAATATTTTACTGACATTTAACTGACAAAACAAAAAAAGATAAGTTTAAAACGTTGAAAAATAAACATTTATAGAAATATATTTGATACATGTATTATATCAAATCTGAGTTATAAATACTATTAAATAATAGTAAATAGTAGTGAAATACAGTTATTTAGTAGTATTTAAGACCAGACATATAATTGACATTAAAGAAAAAAATGTCATCAATTAACATAAAACGGAGCTGTTATCTAAAGAGAGTATTGATTATATATTCAACCCAAAATAGTAACAATGTATTATGGTCTGCTTGGATAGGGTTCTATAATAATAATAGAAGCAGTAGTAAATTTTACAGAGAACCATTCTACTGTCTGCTGAAATATTTGTTTTTCATTTATTGTAGCATTAAGGCATTAAGGTTATAAGGAATTTATTGATTAAGTAAATAATTGTGAGTGTTCTATGTAATGCATTAAAACATACAATATTGTAAATATTATCTATCTTATAGGTTTATATTCCATTTTAGATTCTTCATCAGTTCTCTCAATTTTAAAAATGACAGGACGAATTCCATCATTGCAGGAGCATATAGCCACTCCTTCTTTATCTATCCAATCTTCATAGTAAAATTTTTCACTACCATGAGATAAAGCAAATACATATTGATACATTGCTTTCCATGCTTCATCACATAATTTTTCAGGTTTAGCAAAATCTCCAAAAAATACTTCCCCTACTTCATGCATAGGACATTTCCCAATACCTTTACATCCATACTCATCTGCTAAGTCTTTGTGGAATGTTGTTTTTATCACTTCTATTTTACATTTTTTCATGAAAGTCATCTCCTCATATTTTTTAACTTTTATTTATATAAGTATATGTACTATTTTATATTTAAACAAGTACTTACTTTTAAGTAAGGTACTAACGTTTAGGATAGTAGACTAATATAACTTCTACACCATT
The DNA here is from genome assembly GCF_020657755.1 of Clostridioides sp. ZZV15-6388. NCBI lineage: Bacteria > Bacillati > Bacillota > Clostridia > Peptostreptococcales > Peptostreptococcaceae > Clostridioides > Clostridioides sp. ZZV15-6388. The sequence continues at coordinate 6,068 of NZ_JAGWCU010000008.1, forward strand.
TGGATATACTCTTTCAATTATTGGAGGGAAGTGGAAAATGATTATAATATTTTGGCTAGTAGAGTATGATGTATTACGCTATGGAGAGCTTAAAAGGTGTATTGGTTCAATAACCGATAAGATTCTAAATAATCAATTAAAAGAATTGGAACGAGATGGTATTATCATACATAAAGAATACCCTCAAATTCCTCCTAAAGTTGAATATTCACTTTCAAAAAGAGGATTGTCATTAATGCCTATTTTAGAGGAAATGTGTAAATGGCGTGAAAATAATAAACTCAATTTATAAAACAAAGGCCTAGTAAAGATTTTACTGGGCTTTTATTTTATAAATTAGAAATACTAAAGTTAATTTACAAGTATATAGTCTCCTGTGATTAATACTTTGAAAATCATTAAGTAAAATCTTCATTAGTGCTATTTTTTAATATAAATTAGATAAAAAAATATATATAATCGTATCAAGTATCAGCTATTATTCTAGGGTTTGTCAACAATCTCTATGAAAGTGATGTATTTGTTTTTATAATAATTATTAAAATTGCACATGAAATATATAATTATATAAATTGACATTAATATTAATTTAAAGAAAAAAGTCTGTTATTGCATTTTTATGTGGAATTTAGTCACATTTTTTCTAAAAAATAAATATTATATACTAAATAGAGATTATATTATTAAAAATCATTCTATTTTAAAATTCAAAAAATTAAGGAGGACAATTAATGGAATATTTAAAAGATGATAAACAAGATTATTATTGTGAATTTGCTAGACCATACATTAATCGTCAAATTTATAATGACACATACAATCCCCAAAAAGCATTAAGAAGAGGTACTTTGTTTCCTGAGTTGGATTTGATAGAGTCAAATAACTATAATGATTGGCTATATGCAAATCCTAAAAATAGAGTTAGAGCTAAAAAAGGGGGTAGCATGTGTTAATGACATTAAATAGAAAAGAGCTTTTAGAGAGAATTTCAGAATATCAATTTGCTTGTATAGAATTAAATTTATATTTAGATAACAATCCGAGAGATAAGAAAGCTCTTGATTTATACAATAGATACTGCAATAAATTTACACAAGCTGTGTGTGATTATGAGTCTAAGTATGGGGCACTAACTAATTTTGGGTATGAATCAAGTGAATATTCTTGGTCATGGATATCAGAACCTTGGCCATGGGATAAGTCATTTTATAAATAAAATTATACAGTATTAAAATTAGATTTACTATTAAATATATATTAAGGAGGAGTAAAATAATATGTGGATTTATCAAAAAACACTGGAACATCCAGTTAACATAAGACAAGCAGACCCTAGAATGGCAAAGTATATAATGACTCAGTTGGGAGGTCCTAATGGTGAGCTGGCAGCTGCAACTAGATATATTCAGCAAAGATACACTATGCCAACTGTAAAATCTCGTGCGCTTTTAACTGATATAGGTACAGAAGAAATGGCTCATGTTGAAATAATATCTTCAATACTATATCAGTTAATGAGTGACTGCACTCCAGAAGAACTTAAAGCTGCTGGACTTGGAGCTAATTATGCTACTTTTGGACATGGTCTTCAACCAGTAGATTCCAATGGAGTAAACTTTACTACAAGTTATATTAATGTATTTGGTGATGCTGTAACTGACTTACATGAGGATATGGCCGCTGAACAAAAAGCATTAGCAACTTATTATCAGTTGATAAATTTAACTGATGACGTTGATTTGAAAGATATATTAAGATTTTTAGGAGAAAGAGAAGTAGTACATTACCAAAGATTTGGTGAAGCACTAATGGATGTTTACGAGTTTACAGAATATAAACATCAATTCTAATAAAATAATAAATATTAGAGATAAAGGATTAAATTGATTTCTTTATCTCTAATATTTTAGAAGTCTTAACAATTCCAAATATTAGTAAGATGGAGATATAAAAATAAAATTATTATAACATATATTAGAATATGATATATAACAAAGTTAATTATGAATAGTATTCTCTTTTATAGAAAGTGATTTTTTCATTTCTACAAACAGTACTATTTATTTCATCAATAATTGTATTCTATAAATTATCAATAAAAAAAGACCCTAAAAAGAGTCTTTCCCGAAAAATCTATATATTATAATATAGTTATATTTTCTGCTTGAGGACCTCTAGCACCTTTAACTATATCAAAGCTTACTTTTTGACCTTCTTCTAATGATTTAAATCCTGAAGTTTGTATAGCTGAGAAATGAGCAAATACATCATCTCCACTTTCCATTGATATAAAACCAAATCCTTTTTCATTATTAAACCATTTCACTATTCCATTATTCATTATAAATACTCCTATTAACCTGTATCAAGATATACTTGATTTAATTATGTATTACCATAGATACTATTATATCATAGATTAATAGGAATGTCTACTCAATTATATTTTTTAATTAACATTTCTGCTTATTATTAATCCTACAAATAGATTTAAGAGTTTTATTATTCTATGAAAAATTAGATGGCAAATTATTTTTGTCACCATTACTAGTTTAATAAAATAAAATACAAATAAAGAAATTGTTTCAGATAGATTGTAAATAGACGTATTCGAAAAAACAATAAATAAACATAAAGAAAATATAAGAATTTTGTCTAGTTATACGTTTTTATTGACCAGTTACGCAATTGATATTGAATATTCTAAATATTGATGTTACTTTATATATGATTTAAGTACAATAGGGGGATATTTTATAAATATGATTTGCGTTATAGATAGATAAAATTTGGAGTAGTAAATAGATTCATATTTGATGAGATTGTAGAATCTGTGTATAGAATGATTCATGTGTTTCAAGAGAATATAAAAGGTGTAATTTGTATTAGTTGTTTTGTTTTATAGTATACACTTTTAAATTATATAATGAAAAAGTAAAGATGTACTCCCAATACATCTTTACTTTAAAAGAAGTTATAGTTACTTACAAAGTATAAAAAAACTATATAGTTATTTAAGGTAGAAAATCTAAAAAGGTTTTTCTAGAAAATGAAACTTAATTTTAATTATATCTACTTACCAACAATAAAACTTGATATAAACAAGATTCAACTACAGTTTCTCCATATTCTGATATAAAATCATCTAATTGTGTATCTATAAAATTACAATAATCATATGAACTACTGATATAAGCAGTTAATATATGTGTACATCTGTCTATTTCTCCAATAAACATATTATCCATCCCCCTAAAAACTTTAGTAAAAATAAAAAAACTATATATGTGCTAACTTGCTAACATAACTTACAAAGAATTTTTTAGTACTTATCACTATAACTTTTATTACTAAATTTTTCTAGTTTTACCAATTTAGTTTTTATTCTACAAGTTAATAATACTAGAATATGATTTATTATTCAACATGCTTGTTTTAGATTAAAAAATATTATAAAATTATATTTATTTTTTGAAGAATAAACTACAACAATAAACTGATAAGGTTTACATGGGTGCATTGACTTAAAGGCTTATATATTCGAATTAATTAAATTTAAAGTAGAGAATAAACATAAAAAAGTATTCAGTGATATATTATTAAAATGAATGTAAGAATAAATAAAGTGAGATGTTGGAATATTAAAATCAACAATAAGATAAAAAATAAAATTTACTGTTACTGTTAGTAAGAACTTTAAAAGAGATATTTTAAAGAGGATGTAAAAATTAATTGCTTTACTTATAGATATTTAAAAGATATAAAGAACTTGTAGATAGTTCTTTATATCTTTTTTATTATGCTAAAAAATTTTAAGATACAACAAAAAAGATAAGAGTATACCTATAGCATATATATATTCTTTTATAAAAATAAATAAAACAAATGAAATTAAATTCGGTTAAACCTTAATTATTTATATGTAATATCCTGATTATAAATAATAAAATTTCTTTATTAAATATAAAATGCAATTTAAATCACTATTTGATAATTTTTCCGCAATATGGGCAATAAGTGATATCCTTTACAAGTTCCATTCTTGAATTTAAATAATGATTACAATTTGGGCAACGATAAAATTTCCAATCAATAAAAATACCAACAAGTACAAAAATAATTGATATTATATAATTTTCTATAAAAAAGATAAATGCTGCTCCAATAACAAACATAGCCATAGATATTAAGAAGATTATTTTTAATTTGGTATAAATATTTATACTTTTCATACAATCACCAACTTATTTTAGATTTAATCTTATTAATAAAAGTATAGCAAGTTTATTATAAAAAATGTAAACTAAAAAATTACAATAAAAATAAGTAGCAAATAAAACTAAACACATAATTTAAATAATTTAAGTTTTATTTAAGGTTAGAATTATATTGATATAAGATTTAAGTTTTATTATGTATATAGATAAAAAGCAATTAAAAAAACTTAGGAGGAAATGTATATTGATAAGTTGGGAAATAAAGAAATTGATTAAATCTAAGAGCCTGTTGATATCTTTAGGGATATTAATATTCATATTATTAATCAGTATATTTGTTAAACCTGTTTTAGAAACAGAAGATTATTATATTGATGAGAGAAAAGGTCGTATAGAAGATACAAGGAATGGAATAGATATAGCTAATGATAAATTTCAAAAAAAACTTAATATTTTAAAACAACTTTCAAATCAAACGAATAGTGATGAATTTTCTAAAAAGATTAAATCGATGTCAAAAGAAAAACTCGATAATCTAAATGTCAATGAATATAAAAATGTTGGTTTTTGGAAGGTATTTAATTATAGAGCTACAAATTCACTTATAAATATAGGTATGTTGATTATCATAATCATAATTGTATCAAATCTTTATACGGATGAAGTAATTTCTTCGGTAAAAGATATTATACTATCATCAAAAGAGAAGAAAAAGGCATTAAAATCTAAAATAGTTATTGCTATATTTATACCATTAGTAGTTTATGCTGTTTATTTAGCATGTGTATTTATTATAACCTGTATACAACAAGGATTACCAATTAACGGCGACTTAGAATCGTTTAGGATAGTAGATAATATAGCTACATTGAAATCAAATTCAAATATAAGCAATTATGCAATATCAAATATAGCTATAGATATTTTAATGTTTGAAGGATGGGCAATGATAGCTATGTTAGGTTCTTTTATTAGTAAATCTTCAATATCATCAGTAGGTTTTCTTATTTTAAGTATAGCTGTAGCTAAAGTGATATCAGTAGTTCACATATTGCCTAAAGGATTGCTTTCAATTATTTCAACAGTAAATTACTATGATTTAATATTTGGTTTTAATAAAATAATAGGAAATTATTTAGGTAATATTAGAATATTTAAAATGAATGTAGATATTGTCAATCTATCAATAGGATTTTTAGGAGTAATATTTGTAGGTGTAATGACCTTGTGTTTTTCAGTAATAAAGTCAAAGTATATAAATAGATAAAAGGGGAATTAAAATGAATAAATTAGAAGTTAAAAATATTTCAAAGATATATGGAAAAAAAGTAACAAATGATAAAATTACAATTACATTAGAAAATGGAGTTTATGGTCTTTTAGGACCAAATGGAGCAGGAAAATCCACTCTAATGAAACAAATAACCACACTAATAAGACCTGAGAGTGGCCAAATATTTTACAATGGTAAGGATATATTTAATATGGATGATGATTATAGAAATATTTTGGGATATTTACCACAAGAATTTGGAGTATATAAAAACTTTACAGCTAGACAATTTTTACAATATATAGGGGCATTGAAAGGTCTAAAAGGTAGAAATTTAAATTGTAGGATAGATGAATTGTTAGAGTTAGTAGGTCTTTATGAGGTCAGAAATAAGGCTATAGGAAAATTCTCTGGAGGTATGAAAAGAAGAGTTGGAATAGCACAAGTTTTATTAAATAATCCTAAAATAATAGTACTTGATGAACCAACAGCAGGCCTTGACCCACAAGAAAGAGCAAGGTTTAGAAATCTAATAGCAAAAATATCAAGAGATAAGATAATAATTCTGTCTACTCATATAATTTCAGATATAGAATCAGTTGCCAAAGAAACAATAATGATTAAAAATGGTAAACTTCTTATGAAAGGAACACATAAAGAAATATTAAATCATATGCAAAATAAAGTTTATAATATTCAAGTTGAAAATGAGTGTGATATTGAGGAGATTCAATCCAAATATAAAGTTATAAGTATTCAAAGTGATGTTAACTCAATAGTACTTAGAGTTGTGTCAGAAAATACTCCAAATGAACCTAATGCACAACTAGTTCAAGCAAAATTTGAGGATGTATATATGCTTTATTTTGATTTAGAAGATGCAAAGGAGATATAACAAATATGATAAATTTAGTTAAAGCAGAAATAATAAAAGTCTTAAAATCAAAGAGTGTTTGGATACTTTGGATATTTTTACTGTTATTTGGGTTTGTATTGATTAGAAAATTTAATGTTTTTGACACATATGCAGATATATTCTATAAGATAGAGGGTTCTATACCTTTAATAGGGTTGATAATATTTATAATAACCTCTGGAAACTATACAAAAGAATATGATTCTAATATGACAGGTCTAATAAATACAACTAAAAATGGGAAAAAATCAGTAGTAGTATCAAAAATAATAGCTAATGGATTGGCTTTGTCCATGATTAATATTTCTTTTGTGTTATTGGTTGGTATCAGAGGATTTAGTTTTTTTGGATTTAAAAATTTGAATGAACCAATTAAAAGCTTATGGTATTTTAGTAATAGCAATTTAAATCTTACAGTAATACAAATGTACTTGATTGTTATAGTATCAGTTATTTTTGGTTCTTTTATATTTGCACAAATAGGACTAGCACTTTCTTCAATATTTAAATCAGCTGTAATACCTTTCATATTAGGAGGCTTAATTATGGCTATTCCATATTTTATTACAGGTTTTATACCAGACAATGCTATAAAATTTGTTTCTATTACTCCAAACTGGATTATGATGAGTCAACAAATTATTAAGTATAATGCACCAAATACTTTAATAGGTTTATCTATATTAATCTCAGTCATATTGATAATAATATTAACTAAAATAACATATAAAAATTTTACATCAAGTAAAAGATTTTAATTAAGAATAAAAAAGAACAATGATTTTGTTTATATATTGATTTGATTTAAAATAATATAAATGAATTTTAGAAAAGATATATGTTAATATATAGATAAATTATCATAGGAGGTTATTTATGGAAAATAGCATTTTAGTAATAGATGATGAAGTAGAAATTTTAAAGCTTTTAGAAACTGTATTTAAAAAAGAAGGTCTTAACAATGTGTACACTGCAAAAACAAGAAAAGAAGGATTGGAAATATTTAAAAAATCTAATCCCGACTTAATCATTTTGGATATTATGTTGCCAGATGGTGAAGGGTATGATATTTGCAAAGAAATAAGAAAAACCTCTAATGTGCCAATCATATTTTTATCAGCTAAGACGGAAGAGTTAGATAAATTACTTGGTCTAGCAATTGGAGGAGATGATTATGTTACAAAGCCTTTTAGTCCTAAAGAAGTCGCTTTTAGAGCAAAAGCTCATCTAAGAAGACTAAACTATTTTAATGAAGAGCAAAATGAAAGTATAAACTCGGATAATAAAGAAAAGATTATATCATTTGGTCCATATAAATTAAATGAAAGTAGAGCAGAACTCATAAAAGATAGTAAGTCCATTGCATTATCTGCAAAAGAATTAAAAATATTATCTCTATTTGCACACAATCAAAATCAAATTATAAGTAAAGAAAAATTATGGGATAAAGTATGGGGTGAAGATTATATTGGATTTGACAATACTATAATGGTTCATATTAGAAAGATTAGAGAAAAATTAGAAGATAATCCTTCAAAGCCGGAATATATACTTACAATAAAAGGACTTGGATATAAATTAGCAGTAAAGGAAGATTAGAATATGAAATGGAAGATTACTAGAAACTTTATGCTTACAATCGTATTTGTAGTTATATCAGTGGTCATTATAAATATTGTGTCTATTTTATATGTAATTTCGACTAATAATTTTTTAAATGTTGTAGGTTCTAAAAACAGTCCTGAAGAGTTTGCTCGTTCTTTTAAAAAAGAGTTATATGAAAAAAATGGAGAGTTCAAGCTATCAAAAGCTGGCATTGATAAATTAAAAAAATCACATTCTTGGGTACAAGTTTTAAATGATTTAGGAGAAGAATTGTATGGAGTAAATGTGCCAACAAATACTCCAAAAAAATATACTCCTTTTCAAATGGTTAATAACTACAAATATATAGAAACAGAGTATACTAATTTTGTTTTAGAAAAATATTTAGACAACAAACATCTAAATATAATAATAGGTATGCCTAGTAGAGATATATCGAGAATAATTTTAACTTATTCTCAAGATAATGCTAAAGCAATCTTAAATAAAATTATTACTTTAACATTGGTAATTGATGGGATTGTAGCTTTAAGCATAGGATACTTATTTAGTATAAAACTTACAAAGCCAATATCGAATGTAATATGGAGCATTGAAACTATGGCTAACGGAAATTATAGTCTATATCTTAAAGACAGAGGAATATATGAAGACGTTTTTGAAAATATCAATATGTTGGCTGATACATTGAGGATAAACGAAGCAGAGAGAAAAGAAAATGAAGAGATGCGAGAGGAATGGTTAGCTAATATAACACATGATATAAATACTCCACTGGCTTCTATACAAGGATATGCAGAGATAATCAATGATAAAGATTATGAATTTGTGGAAGAGGAATTACGAGAATATACAGAAATTATATATAATAAGTCCAAGTATATAAAAAATTTGGTTGATGATTTAAATTTATCAACTCGATTAAAAAATAACAGCTTAGTTTTGAATAAGAAAAAAATAAATTTAGTTAGTTTGGTTAGGAATATAATAATAGATATTTTAAATGACAATAGATATAAAAATAGGAATATTGAGTTTGTAAGTTATGAAGATTTAATTGAAGTATATGTAGATTCAATTTTATTTAGAAGAGCTATAACAAATCTTATATTTAATTCAATAGTGCATAATAAAGAAGAAACTCTGATAAAAATAGAAATAGTAAAAAAAGATACTATAGAAATTATAATAAAGGATAGCGGAGTTGGAATAAGTAAAAATGATTTAAAGCATATTTTTGAAAAATATTATAGAGGTACTAATACAGGTGAATTACATAAAGGCTCTGGTCTTGGAATGGCTATTTCTAAAGAGATAATAGAGATTCATAAAGGTAGTATTTATGTAAGTAGTGAAATAGGAATAGGAACAGAGGTCGTCATAAAAATAAATCAGAAGTAGGAGGTATGGTATGGATTTTCTTAAAAAAGGTTTCAATGGGTTTACTATTAAAATATTAGCACTGACATTTATGACATTTGACCATATCGCAGCTTTTATGCCACAAACAATGCATATACCAGTTTGGTTTCATTGGTTAGGTAGAATATCAGCACCATTGTTTATGTTTATGGTAGTAGAAGGGTTTTGCCATACAAGCAATAGAAAGAAGTATATTGCTAGATTATATGTAGGGTCTATCATTATGGCAATAGGAAATCAAATAATTAATACTACTTTCCCAAATCCAGAAGGTTCAATAATTATGAATAATATTTTTGCAACATTATTTTTGATAGTAATTTATTTAGAGGCTATAGAATTTATAAAAAAATTTAGAGAAGAAAAAGAAAAAAAGTATCTTGTGAGAGGGCTATTGATGATAAGTGTTCCTATAATTTTAGGAATTGTTATATTAACTTTACTTTTTGGCTCAGCGAATAAAGTACTTATGTTTATTATGTTTTTCGTACCAGTACCATTTTTAGTAGAAGGAGGACCAATTTTAATTGTACTGGGGATTATTTTTTATTTATGTAGAGGAAAGAAGTTTAGTTTAATTATTTGTTATGTCTTGATGTGTATATTTATATTTGTAGCTATGGCAGGAGGAGATTATAGCTTGAAGAAATCTCTTCTAGAAAATTACCAATGGATGATGATTGCTTCCCTTCCTTTTATGTTACTTTATAATGGAGAAAAAGGTAAGAGTATGAAATATTTGTTTTATTTATACTATCCAATACATATATATATTGTATATTTTAGGAGTGTATTTGATAAAAATCTAAAATATAGAAGGCATTGATAAGTATGGTTATTAATATTTTTCTATATTTCAGAATGAAGTGTGCTGTTTCTTTGTAAAAAATTATAACAGGATTAATTATACTATAAAGTCGTGATTTTAGTATAGTCAAAGGTAATTTAATATATAAATTATATCTTTAAAAAATATTAGATAAATTAAATGGACTTTATAAGTTGAGTTTGTTTTAATAAATAATGATAGTATTGATAATAGAATATTAAAGATTTAGAATAAACTAATAACATTATTAAAATTTATAATATGTTATCAATTTTATTTTGAGAGGGTGAAAACAATGTTTTATATAATTTTTGGTAAAATTTGTATTGATTATAGCTCTACACAGTTAAATATTATAAAACATTGTGTGGAGCTTAATCAAAAATATGATGCTAATTAATCATTGAGTGGACAAATTTTTAGTATAGTTATCTATACTTATTTAAGCTGTCTAATATTGAATAAGAGTGTTTATTTTGAGGGTTATATACGATGTTTGTATATAGCCCTTTTTATATTGTCATTTATTATTAAGTATTAAAACAATATAAATTATTTAAAGCGTAAGAGCGAGGGGGTTGTATCAAAGTACAATACTTACTGCTTTTTTTATTTTAATTATAAAAAGAGAGGAAAATTTATATCATGAAAAGAATAGAAGAAGATTTAACTACTGGTAATGTGTGTACAAAGTTAGTAAAACTTAGTATACCATTATTTTTCATAAATTTATTGCAATCATTTTATAATATTGTAGACATGATTGTTGTTGGTCAAGTATTAGGAAGTACTGGAGTTGTATTTGGATACAATTCAATTTGTTCTATTCTTAGGGGATTTGGAGAGACTAAACAACCACTATATTTCCAGCGATTATTGGGGGAATCTATTTTTATAAAAGAAAATGGAAAGGTATAACTGAGCACGTCAGAAATTAATCGTTTCAAACAGATGAAATAATAAACTAGTGGTTTTGATATAAATAAAATCAAAACCACTAGCTAGCTATTACACTGTTTTATATGAGCTATTCTATTTAGTAAGCATGACTTTAATCTTAAATTAACAATTAATAAAACTCAATTATTTATTGTATAAAGTTAGTCATAATTTTTTCTTCATATTGAGGGTCTTTGACTCCTGTTTTTTGCCCAGCTGAAATGCACTTAAGAAGCCATGCCATGTTTTCACCTAAAGTTCTCATAGTTTGTAATCCCTCTTTATCTTTCATAACGTCCTCTGGTGTAAAACCATGCACCTGATTCCAGTATTGTGATGATACAATAGGCATATTACTAATTGAGAAATATTTATTTAGTTGGTCAAATGTTGCAGTTGCTCCACCACGTCGACATGATACAACTGATGCACCAAGTTTCTTTGCCATTTTACTTCCAGCTGAAAAAAATAAGCGGTCAAGAAATGAAGTTAGTTGTCCACTTGCACCAGAAAAATATACAGGAGAACCAACAATAATGCCATCAATATTATCTAGTTCTTTCGCTAACTCATTGACCTTATCATTCCAAGTACATTTGCCAGTTTGAAAGCAGGATGAGCAAGCGATACAACCTGGTATTGGCTTTTTACCTAAATACAATATTTCGGTTTCAATATCATGCTTATTTAATGTTTTAGCAACTTCATTTAATGCTGTATAAGTACATCCGTATTGGTTTGGGCTACCATTTATTAATAAAACTTTCATTAGAAATTCCTCCAGTAAACTTTATTTAATAGACATTCCAAGGGTCTTTGCTTTTTCTAAAATAGGTTTTTCATGAATATCTCCAATTTGCATGACACCACCAGCTAAGACCTCGACCAGACAAGGGTGTATATTCATTTGTTGAAGATTAAAACGTTTAACTGTATTTTCAGATTCTTCAGCACCTGACACAAATGAATCTATAAGTACAGATGTATTTCCATTTGTTCTTGGACTTCCGTTTAAAACAATAATTTTTTTGCCCATTTAAAACACCTCCTATTATTAAATTTATCAGTGATATGAAAGTACATTTGTTATAAGTTTTTTATAACTTGAATTGAAGAGTAATTGAATTAAAAATTTGACAATATGCTAAAGTACTAGTATTTAAGCAAGATTTATATGTATTATAGCAAATTGACTTTTAATTGTTCTTACACTATAATTTTATTATAAATTAGTTAAAAGACAAGTACGCACATTTTTGTTCAATACTAACCTAAAGGAGAGTGTAGCACATGGGTATGGATTGTATCTCACAGGCAGATTTAAGTGAAACAGGGTTTAGTTATACACTTTCACTGATTAATGGAAAATACAAGATGGTAATTCTTTATTGCCTTGCTGAATTTAAAGTTGTTAGATATAATGAACTAAAACGTTATATAAAGACTATTTCTTATAAGACTCTGAGCTTATCATTAAAGGAATTGGAAGCAGATGATTTGATTATTCGTACTGAATATCCTCAAATACCACCTAAAGTAGAATACAGTTTATCAAAGAGAGGGAAGTCTCTGATTAAGATTTTAGATGCAATGTGTGAGTGGGGAGAACAGAATAGAATTTAATTTTATATTTGAAGATTGTACATATTATAAAAAGACTGTAGGTAAGTTTGAATTTAAACAAATATACTTACAGTCTATATTTAAAAAAATATATATTTTCATTTATAATTTAAAAAGTTTATTTTAGATATTTATTATGAAATTTCACCACCAATTTCTTTTATATCATCTTTGTGGATTATACAAGCTTCTATGGCTAATTCCAAACCTTTAACTATTTCTTCTAAAGACATAAATGGTGTATTCTTTTTATCTATTATTTGTGAAGTCACATATGGTATGTGTATGAAGCCTCCTCTTATATTAGGATATTTTTTATCTATCATGTAGAGAATTCCATACATTACATGATTACAAACAAATGTACCTGCAGTATTTGAGACACTAGCTGGAATTTTATTTTCATTCATATGTTTTACCATGGCTTTTACAGGTAATTTTGAAAAATATGCAGGTTGACCATCTTCCTTTATAACAGTGTCTATAACCTGATTTCCTTCATTATCTTTTATTCTAAAATCATCTACATTTATAGCAACTCTCTCAGGTGTAATATCAAATCTACCTCCTGCTTGTCCGACTGATATTACTATATCAGGGTTGTGTTTTTGAATAGCTTTATCTATTGCTTCAACAGATTTTGTCATAACTGTTGGTATAGTTATTTTTATAATTTCTGAGCCCTTTATATTATCTTTGACCCTTTCAACAGCTTCTTGAGCTGGATTTATTGGTTCTCCACCAAATGGGTCAAATCCTGTTAATAAAACTTTCATTATTTTACCTCCTATTCATATTAAAATCCTAAAAAATACATTACTAATATGTGTGCTACAATTAATATTAAAGCAACTGGTGCTTGATACTTTATAACAACATAATCATTTTTACATTCAAGTAAAGCTGCTGGAACTATATTAAAATTAGCAGCCATTGGAGTAAGTAGAGTTCCACAATACCCTGCTGTTAATGCTAATGCTCCAATTATAGCAGGATTTCCACCTTGAGACAATACAAAAGGAATTCCAATTCCTGCTGTTATGACTGAAAATGCAGCAAATGCGTTTCCCATTATCATAGTAAATATAACCATACCTAATACATAAGCTATAACACCAAATAATCTATTGTCAGTAGGAACTACTCCTGATATCATACCTGAGATAACTTCGCCAACTCCAGCTTGAGTAAACAAAGCACCTAATGCAACTAAAAGTTGTGGTAGCATACTAGCTGGTCCCATTTGTTGAAGTAATCTTGAACCATCGTGAACTGAGGTAGATGATTTTGATTTGGTTATTATAAGAGCAGATATTAATGCGATTATTGAACCTACACCTATTGCAAACTGTGAAGAGTTATCAAAATTAGAAAGACTCATAGCTACAATTACTGCTGCAAAAGCTAATATTAATGATGGTATGAATATTTTATTTTTAAGTTTGTCTGCCTGTTCTTTCCCAAAATTTTCATTTGGTTCTTCGTATCTTGCAAATACGACTTGTTTAGTAAGTGTTAATAAACTAGACAATATTAGTATGATTCCTATTATATTAGCTGGAATTAATCTTCCAAATATAAATGGTAGTGATATTAGTATCCAAAATAATGATGTACCATATTTTTTATTATTGTCTATTGTAGTAAAAGACCTGTATGCTATGACAATCATTAAAAGCCCCATTAATGCATAAAAAATTTCCAACGATATGTTTATAAAATTTTGCATTTTTATACCTCCTAAATAAATCTATCTCTTATGACTTTTATTTAATTTTTTATCATATAGAGTAAATTGGATTGTGGCAGCTATAAATGCTATTACGGCCATAATAATATTAGCTTTTACAATCTCAATTCCAGTTACATTATATCCAAATTGAGTAAGAGTAGATGCTATAAGTAAAACTCCACTACTACCTGCAAACAAGTTTTGACCATAGAAGTTACCATAGTTTTCTGATGCAGCAGATAATGCTTTTATGGCTTCTTCGTCTGATTCTTTTAATTCATCACTGTTGCTTAATCCAGCAGCTTGTGCCATAGGATTAACAAGTGGTCTTACAAATTGAGGATGTCCACTCATTCTTATTGATAATGCTCCAGCTATTTGTCTAGCAAACATATATATACTCAGTACTTTTCCTGTTGTGAGTCTTTGTAATTTTTCTATTAGAGAAACTGCTCTTTGTTTTAATCCATATCTTTCCAAAACACCAATTACGGGTAGTGTTAGTATAAACAATGACACACCTCTATTTGAGACAAAAGAATCTCCTAGTATTGTAAAGATTTGATTAAAATCTAATCCTGCTACAAGTCCTGTTGCTATTCCTGCTAATAATACAGTAAATAATGTATCAATTTTAAGTATAAATCCAATCACAACTATTAATATACCAATTAGTTTTATCATCAATTATTCTCCTTCCATTTTTTCTATTTTGATTTGATTTTACTAAATAAATAAAGTTAAACTCTTTTTATAGTATTTACGTTAATATGACTATTATTATAAAATTTAATAAAAAATAAGAAAGTAACTTTAAAATACTTATTTTAAAGTTACTTTCTTATTTTTATTTTAGTTTATTTAAAGTTTGTGTTTTAAAGTAATTTAACAAGAAGACTGCTTTTTTCTAAAATAGTAGCGATTTCTTTTGTATCAATTTGTTTAATTGTTTTTATGTAGTTTGGTTTTATAGGATGAGTACCTATGTATTTTTCAAATAACATAACATCATGCCAACTACCAAACTTGTATCCTGTATTATGATAAATACCACATAGTTTGAAACCAAAGTGTTGATGAAGTCTTTCGCTTTTAATATTAGGTGATGTAATGCTAACATATAAGTTTTGAATATTTTGTAATTTTAATATATCTATTATTGAATTATAAAGAGCTATGCCTATTTTACAACTGACAAACTTTTCGTCAACATAAATTGATAATCCAGCATTCCATTGATAAGCAGTTCTTTCATTATGTTCATGAGCATAAGCATATCCAACAATTTTTTCGTCAATTAAACATACTAGATATGGATATTTTGAACAAATTGTTTTTATTCTATTTTTAAAATCACTAATATTTGGTACATCGTATTCAAAAGTAATTGCTGTATTAGTGATATATGGTGTATATATTGCTAATATTTCTTCAGCATCTGTTTCCTTTGCCAATCTGATTTTAACTTTTCCCATAAATATCATCTCCAATGTAGTAAATATAATAGTTTTTATTTTATAATGTTCAAGTTTAAATGTGAAAACATATTATGTACTTTATTATATTTTATATCAAAAGCTATATAAGGGAAAGTTATGTAACCAAATGTACAAAAATATATGGCAAAACGTTCTATGACTTTTGAACTCTTTGAAACAAAGCAGGGGTAGATGAATTTATCAACGAAGAGTATAGCTTATTTTAGTCATTAAAATTTCTTAAAAAATTATCTATATTATCCTGTGATATTTTCAAACTATTGTAATCATTTTTTGTAACTGATTTCATAATCAATTTGTCAAAAAATTTCATTTTCTCTAATCTAGCTTCACCACCAAATACACTTATTGATTTTGCACTCTTTAATAATGATGATGGGAAATTGCTTGATAGATATTTATCCGTTTGCTCAGAGAATGCGCAACAAAGAAAGATTCCAACTTTCTTTTGGTTTAACAACTCTATATTATCATTACAGAATGTACGAATTTCTTTTGAAACTGAACCCACATATATTGAACTTCCAATAATAATGGTATCAAATTTTAATAATTCAATTTTACTGTTTTTATCTTTAATATCAACAATAGTAACATTATTTGATAGTCTACTTTTTAATATATTTGCACAGTCTGCGGTACAACCATATTTACTTGAATATATAATAATAGTATTCATATTTTACTCTCCTTTTTGTAAAGCATTTTCTACAGCTTTTCGTATAGTATCACTGCTGTAAGTTGCAGAAGTTATAGCATCTACTTCTAAAGACTGTTGCTTAATAATATTATTTACAATCTTTTCAGCTGGCTTGCCTAAAAGAGTGTCATGTTTCAATATATCAATATCTTTTATTACTCCATTGTTAACTTCGACAGATACAGTAGCTTTTACTAAACCATTATCAGCACTTCCAAGATAAGTACCATTTTTTATTTTAGTAGGATTTATATTTTGTACTACTAATTTTTCTGGTTTCAAATTAACTACAGCTACAATAATAATACATATAAATATAAAAAATAAAACTGTTAATACTTTTAGAATTCTTAAAAAGTTATTTTTCTTATTAAGATTTTTGTTGTGAATGCTCATTGTAAATTCCTCCAAGTAAAATATCCACGAAATTGTCTATAAATTGTGGGAAGTTATGTAAAGAATACAATTGATTTTCAACAGCACATAAAACAAAGCCTAATAATGCACTTATAAGCATCCAAGAAGCATTATCTATATTTGGTTTAAATATTTTTTGCTTAATTCCAGTAGCAATAAGTTCATCAAACACCTCTATACCATTATTAGTAGGGGTACTAGCAGTACTTTGAGATGCAAATATAACATTCATTGCACTATACATTATGGCTTTTGTCATTTCTGGATTGCTAGAAAGAATTTTGATAAAAGTAAGCATAATTTCTCTGATTTGTTTATCTACTGAAAATGATGAGTACTTATCCATAACAGCAATAGAATTATTTTCTATTTTATTATAAAGTTCATTAGCCATATCACTAATAATGTGTGCCTTATCTTTGTAATAAAGATAAATAGTGGTTGGAGAATATTCTATTTTTGTAGCAATCTTTCTAATTGATAAATTTTCATATCCATCCTGGTTGATAATTTCAATGGCAGCATCCATAATTTTTTTCTTCATTTCTATTTTTTCATTTTTACGTCTTTCTTTGATACCCATATAATCACCTCTTTAACTTAACAGTGTTAATTTAATTTATAATGTTATTGTATATTTTATTTTTTAGTTTGTCAACAATCTATTAGTAATATAGAATTACTATTCTTTATATGTTAGTACAGTGTTACATATTTAATTAAGTTATTCTTAAAGCAAATTAATTTAAAGCAACTTAATTTGCTTTTGTAAAATAATTTAGGATATTAAAATTGATTAGAGTCTTTTTAGGCGAATACTTACTATTTTGATAAATGATATTAAAGAAAAAATTTTTTATGTTAAAAAGATATATTGGATTTATTCTATGTTGATTTGGATAATATTAAGATAAAAAAGATAGTATTTATCTAATAATTGATTCTTATATAGGATTGAAAAATGAAGATTTATTACAGGGTATCTGAATGTTTCCCATAATTATAAAAACAAAAAAGAGTGCTATAGCACTCCTATTGTGAGAAATATATATGAAATTCATTTTTGCATTAATGCAAAATGTACATATAACAAAGTTTATTTTTTATATTTACTTTATATAACAGTATATTAATATTAACTGAATATTTATCATAATTAGTAAAAAAGAAAAAGGAGTGATTTTACACTCCAGTTGTCAAAAATCTAAAGCTGTCATCGCAATATTCTTATTATAACATAATTTATGAGAATGTGTGAATATATTTAAGATTAAAAAAATATTCTTGATATAACTAAAATTATATTAAAAAATGTAATGAAGAGATATTAATATAAAAAAATTAAGACAAGGTATTTATAAATTATATAAATGAGAAAAGTGTTATAGTTAAAAAAAGTATTATCAATTAATAATTTTACGAATTTTTAAATAAAAATAGACAATAAAAATTATATGGTAGAATCACATAAAAATTTATCAAATTAGATGAAAATAAACATGTTTTTGTCTAGTTGTGCATTTTAGATTGCCACTTATGTGTTATATATTGAATATTAAGAATATTTGTGATATTTTTATAAAATAATGATTATTTTTTTTTAATGAAGATGAATGATTTATATGCATTTAGATTTTCATTATTATGGGACATATACATGAGATAAAATCTAATTAAGGGAGTGAAATGTTATGAAAATATGTATTACAGTAGGACATAGTATTCTAAAAAATGGGGCATGTACTTCTGCTGATGGATTAGTTAACGAATATCAGTATAACAAGTTATTGGCGCCAATATTAGCAGATATATTTAGAAAAAAAGGGCATACAGTAAGTGTAATAATATGCCCTGAAAAACAGTTTAGTTCTAAAAATGAAGAAAAGTCTTATAAAATACCTAGAGTTAATGCTGGAGAATATGATTTACTTATAGAGTTACATTTAAATGCAAGTGATGGTCAAGGAAAAGGCTCAGAAGTGTTATATTATAGCAATAAAGGCTTAGAATATGCAACTAGAATATGTAATAAATTAGGTATGGTATTCAAAAATAGGGGAGCTAAATTAGATAAAGGATTGTATATTTTAAATAGTTCAAAACCTACAGCTATATTAATAGAAAGTTTTTTTTGTGATAATAAAGAGGATTATGAGAAAGCAGAAAAACTTGGACATGAGGGCTTGGCTAAGTTAATCGTAGAAGGTATATTAAATAATAATATAAAAAGTGAAGATATCAAGAAGATTAAACATACAATAGTTTATAGTGGAGATGATAGAGTTTCAGCAGAAATAATAGGATTATATTATAAAAGAAAAGACGAAAGTTATTTAGTAATAGATATAAAAGATTATAAGCCATATAAAACAGAGAATCTGTATGTTATTGGCGGAGGTGCTTGTAGCAAGATGAAAGAAATGAGTAAGACCACAGGAGAAAAATTTACACAAATATATGATAGTGATGTGTGGTCAACAATGGATAAAGCAAGAGCATTTATAAAAGAAAAAGCGTAATTTAAAATTTTTATTAAATTAAATATTTAGATAAGAAGAATTTTATATAAAATTCTTCTTATTATTTTTGATAAATTAAATTTTATGCCAAACCACATTCACATAATAAAATCATAATTCTATGAAGACAAGACTCCACAATATCTTCTCCATATTTTTTAATAAAATCATCAATCTGAGTTTCTATAAATGAATAGTATTCTTTCAAACTAACAATGTATGCAGTCATTATATGAACACATTCATCAACTTTGTCTTTAAACACAATACATCCCCCTAAAAAATAAAAATATTCAGTAAATAAAATAAATTATTTTATTTGAAAATATATATGTATAATACTTCGCTTTAATATATTTTACAAGTGTATATGTAAAACTGGATATTACAATTGTAAAACTGGTTGAATTATTATTCAATTCATTTTTTATTTACAATTATCAATAAGCACTTAGATGTCATACTAAATAATTATTGGTTTTTGTAAACATCATTATTGAAGTATTGCAAATCTTATCATCATCTTTTTTTATTAAATAGATAAATTAATAAAAATCCAATTCCAGTTCCAATTATTATTCCTATCATAGTATCTATCACTAATTTTTTTAATATAAAAGCTATTAAAAATACTATGAATAAACCAAATATATATCCCAAAAAGTGTGTTGAAAGTTTTCTTTTCATATAATCACCAACTTATATTAGTTTTAATCTACTTAATAAAAGTATAGCAAAAATTTTAAGAAGAGAATAGTTGCTAATTTTTTATATATTCAAAAATTTCCTCTATACTTACATTGAATACGTTAGCAATGTCAAATGCTAATTTTAATGAAGGGTTATATTTTCCGTTTTCAAGATTTCCTATAGTTTCTCTTCTTACTCCTACTAATGATGCCAGTTCATCCTGTTTCATGTTATATTTTGCTCTATATTCTTTAGTTCTTGAACGAATCATCATTATTCTAGTCCTTTTCCTTCTTTGTATTGTAAATATGCAAAAATTGCAACAAAGCTAATCATTGCTATAGAAAAACTTATTCCTAGACCATTTTCAATAGTAGAAATATTATCTGAAATGATGGATAAAACCATTGCTATTGATAGTGATGAAAGTGTAAAGAAAAATGCTGGCACAGCTGCTTTTCTTAAGTTTTCTCTAAATAATTCATCTGGCATAATATTAAAGTATCTAAAAAAAACAAAGAAAGCACAAAAACTAATAGTTCGTATTTCTCCAGCGTATATTCCAGCTAGTCCTAAAAAACCTAAGAAACCTAAAAATCCTAGTTTATTTAATTCTCTAAAATTTTTCATTATTAACAACTCCTTTCCTAAATGTTATATATTTTTAACTTCTTGTTAAAAATATATAACATTTAGTGCTTATTTGCAACATAAAAATTAAATTTAACAAAAAAAATATTTTTTGGAAATTATATTTATAAAATAATTGCAAAAGAGTTTCCTTAAATTGAAGCTAAAAGTTAGAACTAAAAATTGTAATTAATTTTGGAACTGTAAAATGAGATATGATTTTTATAGAAATAAATAAAAAACGCAAAAACTTAAATAAAGATTTATATAGAATAAAAATATAAACCCTTAAAAATAGGCTATATGTTAGGTATAATACTATTTGAGTATTTCAATGTTTTGATAGTTTTATATGTAAAGTTAATTAAAGGTATTAATTGTAATATTTATGATATTGTTGTATAATAATAATCGGTTTAAACGTGCCACATTTTATTAAAGTTTGTTTATTATTTGAGCATGCTTTAATGAGACACATAAAAATATAATAAATTCTTTTAAACTACAAACAGAGTTTTTGTAGTTAGTAAATCAGGTGTTTGAAAGGTTCTAGTTGATTGACATGTTATAATAAATAACTTAAAATCATAACTAAACTTAACATCTGTACTTGTTCGAGAACTCCAAGTATAAAAAACTAAGGAATTATATAGTGGCAGTATATAATTAATACCCTTAGACACACCTTTTTGAAAGTGGAAAAAAGATGTGTAGTTCTCCTCGACCACAAATCAAGGAGGATAGTAATATGGAAAAAAGAAAAGTAATAATTGATTGTGACCCAGGAATTGATGATTCTTTGGCAATCCTTCTGGCTTTAAACTCACCAGAGCTAGAAGTACTTGGAATTACCACATGCTGTGGTAACGTACCAGCAAATGTAGGTGCAGAAAATGCACTAAAAACACTTCAAATGTGTTCTTCACTAAATATTCCAATATATATAGGAGAAGAAGCACCACTAAAAAGAACACTTGTAACAGCTCAAGATACACATGGAGAAGATGGTATAGGAGAAAATTTTTATCAAAAAGTGACAGAGGTTAAAGCAAGAAATGGAGCAGTAGATTTTATAATAAATACTTTACATAATCATGAAAAAGTATCTATAATAGCACTTGCACCACTTACAAACATAGCTAAAGCACTTATGAAAGATAAAAAAGCCTTTGAAAATCTTGATGAATTTGTATCTATGGGAGGAGCATTTAAAATTCATGGAAACTGTTCTCCAGTAGCAGAGTTTAACTATTGGGTAGACCCACATGGAGCGGATTATGTTTACAAGAATTTATCTAAAAAAATTCACATGGTATGTTTGGATGTAACTAGAAAAATTGTACTTACTCCTAATATTATTGAGTTTATAAATAGACTTGATGAAAAAATGGCTAAGTATATAACTGAAATCACTAGATTTTATATTGATTTTCATTGGGAACAAGAAGGAATAATAGGTTGTGTAATAAATGACCCTCTAGCAGTAGCATATTTTATAGATAGAAGTATATGTAAGGGATTTGAATCATATGTAGAAATTGTGGAAGATGGAATAGCTATGGGGCAATCTATAGTAGATTCATTTGATTTCTACAAAAAACATGCTAATGCGATTATTCTAAATGAGGTTGATGAAAAGAAATTTATGTACATGTTTTTAAAAAGACTTTTTAAAGGATATGAAAACATTATAGACTCTGTGGAAGGAGTGATATAGTGTGAAAAGAAAAATATGTGTCAAAACTATTACACTTATAGCCTTTGGTATTTCTATAAATATAGTAGGTGCATTTATAGCTATGGGACTAAGATTACCTATATATTTAGATTCAATAGGAACTATAATGATAGCTTCACTTTTGGGACCTAAATATGCTGTTATTACAGGTGTGTTTGGAAGTTTAATAAGTGGGGTTACATTTGATGTATATTCTCTTTATTTTGCACCAGTCCAGATATCAACAGGATTACTTGCTGGTATTGCTTTTAAAAAGAAATTCTTAACTGGTCTAAAAACTCCATTAGGAGTATTGTTATTTGCCATACCAACATCTATAGTAAGTTCAGTAATTTCAGCTTTTTTGTTTGGAGGTGTTACATCATCTGGTTCTTCTTATATAGTTCAAATTTTAAAAGTACTAGGGTTTGGAGATGTATTTAGTGTGTTTATAACTCAAGTGTTCACAGATTATACAGATAAATTAATTGCGGTTGTTTTGGTAAATTTAGGACTAAATGCAGTTCCAAAGACTTTAAAAGTATCATTAACTGGAGAAAGATAGGAGAGAATATGGATAGATATAGTGAGATAATAAATAAAAATCAAAGAGAAATAGTTTTACTAAAAAGCTTTCCATGTATATGGGGAAGATGTTCTTTTTGTGATTATATAGATGATAATTCTAATTTGGAAGAAGAAATGAACAAATTAAATTTTGAAGTTTTAAAAAATATAACTGGAACATATGGAGTTCTTGAAGTCATAAATTCCGGTAGCTGTTTTGAAATACCTAAAGATACTTTAGAGAGAATAAAGAAGATTATAAAAGAAAAAAATATAAAAAAACTATTCTTAGAAAGTCATTGGTCCTACAAAAATAGACTAAAGGAAATGAGAGATTATTTTGAAATACCTATAATATTTAAAATTGGGGTTGAAACATTTGATTATGATTTTAGAAATAATTTTTTAAATAAAAATGCAAGATTTAAAACTCCAGAAGAGGTAAAAGAATATTTTGATTCACCTTGTATTATGGTTGGAATTAAAGGACAGACTAAAGAAATGATAGATAATGATATAGATATTATTTTAAATACTTTTGAAAAAGCAACTGTGAATGTTTTTATAAACAATTCTTCTAAAATAAAAAGAGATGAAGAGCTGGTTAAATGGTTTATTAATAAGTATGAATTCTTAAATGAAAATCCAAATATAGAAGTTTTGTACAATAATACAGACTTCGGTGTAGGAGATTAGTAAGGTTTTCTAAAGAGATATTATGTTGTAGTAAATCTTAATTTAATTTAAATTTTAAATTGAAAAATTTAGTATATTTTTGAAAAAGCTTCTGATAGTTAGAAGCTTTTTTTTATATAATTTTATGTTACAATAAGAAAAAAGGAACTAAGGAGTAAATAAATGATGCTTAGTAGGGAAAAATGGGATAAATTGGAATATACCGAATTTTTAGAGTATATGAAATCTATGCAAGATATTAAGTATAGAGATTTTAATAAGAAACTTATACCAGGGACAGAAAATATAATAGGTATTAGAATTCCCAATTTAAGAAAGTTGTCAAAAGAAATAAGTAAAGGTAACTGGAAAGAATTTTTAGAAGTAGCAGAAGATACTTATTATGAAGAAGTTATGTTACAAGGTATGGTGATTGGTAATATAAATAGTAATTTTGAAGAAATTTCATATTATATAAAAAAGTTTGTACCTAAAATAAGTAATTGGGCAATTTGTGATGGATTTTGTTCTGGACTAAAGAGTACAAATAATTATAAAGAATACATGTATGATATACTAAAAAAATATGTTTGTTCAGAAAATCTGTGGGAGATTAGATTTGCATTAGTTATGTTTTTAATATATTATGTTGATGATGAATATATTAAAGATATCTTTGAATACTGTAACAATATACAAAGTGAAGAATATTATGTTAAAATGGGTATGGCATGGCTATTATCAATTTGTTTTGTTAAGTATGAAGAAGAAACACTTCTTTATATAAAAAACAACAATTTAGATGATTTTACTTATAATAAAATGTTACAAAAGATAATTGAATCAAACAGAGTAGATTTAGAAAAGAAGAATATAATAAGAAATATGAAAAGAAAGACAAGAAGATATTGACGGAGGAGTATTAATGAATAATGAAGAAAGAATTGATAAATTTTTAGAGCTTCAAAATAAAGGAATAAAATTTACAGAGATAGCTCAAAATTTAAAAATTAGTCAAAGTACTTTAAGAACTTTTTTAAATAAAAAAGGATATAAGTCAGAAAAAGGTAAATACATATTAAAAGACGAATTAAAGTATAAAGAAGATTTAGATAAAGAAAAAACTAAGGAAGATAACATTAATAATATAAAAAAGGTAAGCACCAAAAAGAAGAAATCTAATGAAAAGGTTTTAGATAAGAGTATTGAACAAATTGAGTTTAACGACACAGATTTAAAAAATACAAAGGTAAGAAAAAATATTAAACCTAAAAAAGACAGAAAAATAAATATAACTCAAGAAGATTTAGATAAGCTTTGTGAAGTGTATGATTGGTATTTAGAAGTGAAGGATTATAATATAAAACCTAAAAAAATATCTAATAAAAAAGATGTACATATAGATAATGAATCTTTAAGTGAATTAAAAACAACAAGAATACGTATAGATAAAGAAACTTGGAGTGACTTTGAAAGATTATGTAGCAACTCAAATTTTGAAAAACACCAAATACTTACACAAGCATTGAAGGAATTCATGAAAAAATATAAAAATCTACTATAAAATACTACTATATGAGGTGCTTAATATGAATAAAATAGTAAAAAAATTAATTTTTTTAATGATTATATTAACAATATTTATTTTTACACTGACTGCATGTAAAAGGGAAAAAGAACATTCTGATTCAGTTGAGATTCAAGCAGAAGACAACAATGAAGTGACAATAGATAAGGACAATGCAAAAGTATTGAATATAGGAGCAACAGAGATTATAAATATAGCTGAAGATGGAAAAATAGATACATCCACAAAGATAGAAAATAATTCAACATTTAATATATCAAATGTTGAACTAATATATAATGAATACGATGCAAATAAAAAAATTACTTCATCTGATAGTAAATCTCTGTTAGATATGACTTTAATGCCTGGAAAAGTAGCTTATGTAGAATGTGGACATAAAACTTTTGCTAAAAGTGTAGAAGTCTATGCATATGAATATGAAGCAGAGGGTAAAATTGTATATGTTAATTTAAAAAAAAATACTATTGATATAAGAAATAATAAGATTAAGCTAGAAAATAGTAGTCAGTATGAAGTATTATCTACTTCAGAACTTAAAAAAGTAAATGAGTCAAAAGAGGGAATCACATATCAAATAAAAGTAAAGAATTCATCATCAAAAGATTTGGGGAATATTATCCTTAAGACAGCGGAAGTTAATGATAATGGAGAATACTTAACAGTAAGTCGTGTACCATCATACAAAGTTTTAAAGGCTTCAGAAGAAACAGATATAGATATAACATGTTCAACAAAAGCAAAGAATGTTGAAATAGTAGGATATACTTATGATGATATAAAAGAAAAGGCAAATGTAGATATTGATTTGAAATCTCATAAAGTCAAGATAGACAAATAAAGGTAGGGGATATTTATGAAGGTTTTGATAGTTGAAGATAATAGGGTGCTTTTAGAAAGTGTAGTAGAAGAACTTAGTACTCATTTTGAAACTGAAAAATGTGAAGATGGAGAAGAAGCATTATATTTAATAAATCAAAATATATATGATTTAGTTATCTTAGATTTAATGCTTCCTAATATAAATGGAATTGATATTTTGAAGAAAATGAGAATCAATAATATAGATACACCTGTACTTATATTGACCGCCAAAGAAGCATTAGACGATAAAGTAGAAGCATTTACTATAGGAGCCAATGATTATTTGACAAAACCTTTTTATATGGAGGAACTAGTAGCAAGAGTATATGCCATATTGAGGACTAATGGAAAAATAAAAGAAAGAAATGGATTAGAATTTAAATCTTTATATCTGGATACATTAGAAAAAAGAGTGTATATTGAAAAAGAAGAAATAAAACTTCAAAATAAACAGTTTAACTTATTGGAATATTTTGTTTTAAATAAAGGTTCGATTCTATTAAAAGAACAGATTTATGATAGAATATGGGGAATTGATTCAGATGCAACTATTGAAATAGTAGAGGTATATGTAAGCAATCTGAGAAAAAAACTAAGTAAATATGGATATGATAAATATATTAAAACTAAGCGTAAAGTAGGATACATATTCGATGATAAATAAGAATGTATTCACCAGCACTAAAAACCATTTAATAAAAATGTACATTGTTGTAGTGGGTAGTTTTTTAATAATATTTTCTATATTTATATATTCATATTTTAGAGGTCTTACATATAGTGGAATTGATAGTGAAATCAATGATGAACTGGAGTATATAGTTTCTCAATTTAAGAGAACCTCATTTTTAAACCCAATAAGACTTAAAGACCCTAAAGATATGGTATATGTCTATGAAGATGACAGAATAAGTTACTATACTCAAAATGAATATTTTGATGAATTACTTCCAGACAGAAGACTAGATAAGAAAAATACATTTTTTAAATATACAGAAAATGGTTATACATTTAGAGAATTAAATGTGGATATGGGCAGATATCAGATACAAATAATCAGAAACATTGACTCAGAGATGAATTCTTTAAAACAGTTGACATCTGTACTTATAATTGGAATACTAATTTCTGTTATAATCACGTACTTTGTAGCTGTATATCTTACTCGCAAAGCATTAATTCCAATAGAGACTGCTTGGAGGAACCAAGCTAAATTTATACAAGATGCTTCACATGAGTTAAGGACTCCAATAACAATAGTTTCATCAAAATTAGAAAGTATGTTAAAATCTCCAGAAAATACAGTAAATGATGAAGTTGAAACAATAGCTACTGCAATGAAAGAAACTAGAAGACTTAAAAAGATGATAACAGATTTACTATCTCTTACTAAGGAAGATTCTATTGTTAAAGTTAATTTGGAGGAAATTGATTTAGAAAAATTACTAGAAGAAATATCAGAGGATTATGTAGATATTGCTGAATTTCAAGAAAAAAAATTTACATTTCACTCTGAATTAAAGAATAAAGTTATAATAACAGATAAAAATAAATTGAGACAACTTATATTAATTTTTATTGATAATGCTTTTAAATATACTAAACTAGGTGATGAGATAGTATTAGAATTAAAAGAAGATGTGGAAGATGAAGTAACATTAATTATAAGAGATACTGGTATAGGTATAAAAAAAGAAGAAATACCTTTTATATTTGACAGATTTTTTAGAAGTGAAAATGTGAGAAATAAAGATTTAGAAGGTTCTGGAATAGGCCTTTCAATAGCGCATATGATTAGCTTGAATTTGTCTATTGAAATAGATGTAACTTCTGATATAGGCATTGGAACTACATTTGAAATATCAATACCAAAAAAATTAAAATAATAAAAATATAAAAAATCTGTTTTTACAAATAAAGAATGGGTATACTAATTAGTATAAAATAAAATATAAAAGAATTTATAAAAGTAAAATTATATTTATAAATTTCATAGTATAATTATAAGGATAATAAATTTTTAGGAGGATTAAAAAAATGGCAAAAGTTATAAATACATCTGAATTTAGAAGTAGTGTTGAAGGTAGTAAAGGAGTAGTTGTAGTAGATTTCTTTGCAACTTGGTGTGGACCTTGTAATATGTTAGGACCTGTATTTGCAGAATTAGGTGAAGAGATGAAAGACAAAGCTAGATTTGTAAAAGTTGATATAGATGAAAGCCTAGAAATAGCTCAACAATTTAGTGTATCTACAGTACCAACTATGATTATATTTAAAGATGGAGAGCCAGTTGAAACTCTAATTGGATTTATGCCTAAGAACAAAATTGAAATGAAAGTAAAATCATATTTATAAAAAATAGGTGAATATTATGAGATATGACATAGCTATAATAGGTAGTGGTCCAGCAGGATTATCTGCTGCTATAAATGCAAAAATAAGAAATAAAACAATGATTATGTTTGGCAATGATAATTTAAGCAATAAGCTTGTTAAAGCTCCTTCAATAGATAATTATTTAGGTTTTTATGATATAAGTGGAGATGAATTAAAAGACAAATTTAAATCGCATATAGATAACATGGATATTTCAATTGAAAATAAAAGAATAAATAATATTTATGCTATGGGAGAATACTTTGCAATAATGTCTGGAAATGATATGTATGAAGCTACTACTGTAATCCTTGCGACTGGTGTAGAATATACTAGACCAATAAAAGGTGAAGAAGAATTTCTAGGAAGAGGAGTAGGGTATTGTGCTACATGCGATGCACCACTTTATAGAAATAAAAAAGTAGCAGTCATAGGATATAATGAAGAATCTAAAGAAGAGGCGAATTTTTTAAGTGAACTTACTTCAAAAACTTATTTTATACCTATGTATAAAAAGGAAAACCTTATGAGAAGTTCAGATAATTTAGATGATTCTATTGAGATTATACACGATAGACCAGTGCAAATAGATGGAGATAAACTTGTAAATAAGATATCTTTTAAAGAAAATCACATTGAAGTTGATGGAGTATTCGTTATAAAAGATAGTACAGCTCCAAGTACGTTGATTCCTGGAATAGAAATTGATGGTATCCATATCAAGGTTGACAATAATATGAAAACTAATATAGAAGGATGTTTTGCTGCAGGAGACTGTGTAGGTAAACCATATTCTTATATCAAAGCAGCTGGGCAAGGACAAATAGCAGCATTAAATGCTGTTTATTATCTGGATAAATTAAAAAGAGCTTAATATAACTAGTAAGTAAATTTTTAAATATACAAATAAAAAACTGTCTAAAATAATTATATTATTTTAGACAGTTTTTTATTTGTATATTATTATTTCCTTTCGAGATATCTTAGAAATGTATCTCTAGGTGTGTTTATTTTGATAGATTTAAACTAACAATTGAAATATATATAGAAATAATTAGAATTATTTATAATAAGTTCCAAAATTTAAAAATAATAGTTGAAAAATCTAATTAAGAGTACTATAATTTAATTAAGTAATTACTTAATCAAAAAGAGGTATTTATGGAAAATTTGGTTAAAATATTTAAAGCATTGAGTGATGAAACTAGACTTAACATACTTATATTAGTATCTAAAAGAAATATCTGCCAAAAAGGAATTTCTAAATATTTAGGAATTTCGGATTCTGCTGTTTCACAACATATAAAAATATTAAAAGAAGTTGGCATAATAACAGGATATAAAGAAGGATACTATGTCTTATATCATATTAACAAAGAAGTGTTTAACATATGTATGGATTTTATAAATTCTATGTTAAGTAATTCTAGTGAAAGCTTTATAGATGTATTTGATGTAAATACAATACATCTAGGATGCAGTAAAGAATGTAAATCTATGAAAAAATGTTGTAAGAGAAGGGAGAAATAATAATGAAAGTATGTATACCAGTAGAAGAAAATAAAGGATTAGATAGTAAACCATATGGTCATTTTGGTTCTGCACCAATCTTTGTTGTGTGTGATTTAGAAAGTGGAGAAGTTAAATCTTTAGACAATGGAGATTTAGGTCATGAACATGGAAAGTGTCAACCAATAAAAGCATTATCAGGTACAATTGTAGATGCAGTGGTAGTTGGAGGAATAGGGCAAGGTGCCATAGTTAAATTAAATAGTATGGGAATAAAAGTTTATAGAGCTGAATCTGATACTATCAGTGGTAATTTGGACTTACTTAAAGATGGGAAATTAGTAGAATTTCCATCAAATCATACTTGTTCACATGATGGATGTGGACATCATTAAAAACAAGATAGCTGATGAAACATATGCTTCATCAGCTATTTTATCATTTTAACAAATAAGATTCTTCATCTTTCGTATTAAATTTTGAAGTTGTACAAAGTTTTTTATATAATCTTAAATTTATAAGTATCTTACTTTAGATTTTCTTTGTATGCTTTTCTATATAGTTAATATCATTTAATATATCATTAAGTTCTTTATTGAGTGTTTTTAAATCATCTCCATCTACATTATAGTTTAAAAATAATTCTTCTACATTATCAATAATAGAATTGACTTTTCTAGTAACTTCAACAAACGTTTTAAAGTTACTACTATTTTTAGCATTTAGAAATTTGTTTAAATCCTTTGATATAAATGATATTATTTCATATTCATCATTAAACAGACCTCTACCAATAGGATATGGTTCAATTCTTTGTAAAAAATATTGATCTTTAGCATTAATATTATAAGTATAAGATATTTCCCAGTTGTCTCCTAAATCAAACTTGATAAAATATAATGTACTACTTACTTTTGATATTTTTGTAGCTCCAAGTTGTCTTAAAAGAACTTCAATTGAATCTCCTTGAACAGTATTAATATTCATATATACACATCCCCTTTAATACTATTATACTATATTTTCTAAAATTTTATAATTAAATAAACAGTAGATATAATAATAGATATAATCATAAGTGGAAAACCTATCTTAAAATACTCTTTAAAAGATATAGGATGACCATGCTTATTACCTATACCTGCTAGTACAACATTGGCAGAGGCTCCAATAAGTGTCCCATTACCTCCAAGACAAGCTCCAAGAGATGTTGCCCACCATAGTGGCATTACATCAATTCCTTCAGCCTGCATAGTCAAAATAAGTGGAATTAATGTTGCAACAAAAGGAATATTATCTAAGAATGAAGAAACTATTGCTGATAACCATAATATTAATAACATCGTAAATACAATATGGCCCTCTGTAAGTCCAATTAATGCTTGAGCTAATTTATTTATTATACCCACTTCTACTAATCCACCAACTACTACAAATAATCCCATAAAGAATAATATTGTGGACCATTCAATACCTGCCATAATTTCATCTACATCTTGTTTTCCTATAAGAAGCATTATAGATGCACCAGTTAATGCTACAACAGAAGAATCTATATGGATTGTGCTATGAAACATAAAACCAAAGAGTATAAATGCTATTAAAAGAAGACTTTTTATAAGTAAGGGTTTATCTTTAATAGATTTTTTTTCATCAAGTTTTAATATTACTTCTTTGGCTTTATCATCCACAACAAGTTCTTTTCCATAAATAAATTTAAAACATATTATTGTTATAATAAGTATTACTATAACAGCAGGTCCTAAATTTATCACAAAATCCATGAAACTAAGATTGGCAGCACTACCAATCATAATATTTGGAGGGTCACCTATAAGAGTAGATGTACCTCCGATATTTGAAGCTAAAATTTGTGTTATTAAAAATGGAACTGGATTAAGTCCCAAAATTTGTGTAATAACTATAGTCATTGGCCCTATAAGTAAAACAGTAGTAACATTATCTAATACAGCAGATAAAATGGCTGTTATAATAGCAAAACAAATCATTATTCTCCATGGATCACCTTTAGCTTTTTTTGCAGTCCAAATAGCTATATATTCAAATAGCCCTGAGTTTTTAACAACAGCAACAAATAGCATCATACCAACTAATACTCCAATAGTATTGAAGTCTATATGGCTTAATCCTTCATCAAGTGTAAGTATATTGAAGATTATCATTAATAGTGCACCACCAACAGCTGCTACAGATCTGTTTACCTTTTCTGTAATAATAGCTGCCATAACTATTAAAAATATACATATAGCTATTATTTGTTGAAATTCCATAATATAAGTACCTCCATTTGTATTCTTTTGTGTCTAATGCTAGTACTATATATAGTATTACTTTTTTCTAGTTTTTTCAATGGATGT
Source organism: Clostridioides sp. ZZV15-6388 (assembly GCF_020657755.1). Classification (NCBI taxonomy): domain Bacteria; kingdom Bacillati; phylum Bacillota; class Clostridia; order Peptostreptococcales; family Peptostreptococcaceae; genus Clostridioides; species Clostridioides sp. ZZV15-6388. Next base: position 38,753 of record NZ_JAGWCU010000008.1, read on the forward strand.
ATAAAAGTATATTATTTAACAAAGTTTTCGAAAAATTAACAGAATTTAAAGAAAATTTTTGTTATTTAAATAAATTTTAAAATCATATCATTACTTATAATATTAAACGACAAACGAAAAAATATACTCCAAAAGTATAATTTATTGTATTTGATAAGCAATATAAAATATTAATTATATCTAAATTATAAAATTAATAGAATAAAGTTGAATTTAAAGATAAAACTGCAATTTATCAAACAAATTATTCATTTTAAACCTTGTAATTTAAATTTATAAATATTATAATTAAATTAATGAATTTTTCACAAGGAATTATGCATTTTTTTGATTTTAAGATTTATTGAGAAAACAATATTAACAGGGGGTAATTAATAAAATGGATTTTTTAAATGGTATTTTAACGGGCATTAATAATGCGGTAGTATTTGTAAACAATTACTTATGGTCTTATATTCTAATTATAATGTTAGTTGTAATTGGTATTTACTTTACTATTAAAACAAATTTTGTACAATTCAGATATTTTATAGAAATGTTTAGGCTTTTAGGTGATGGTGCAGCAAATAAAAATGCAAAAAAAGAAGGAAAAATATCTTCATTTCAAGCCTTTTGTATAAGTACATCTTCAAGAGTTGGTACTGGAAATATAGCAGGAATAGCAATTGCAGTAGTAGCAGGAGGTCCTGGTGCTGTATTTTGGATGTGGCTTATAGCATTAATTGGTTCTGCTTCAAGTTTTGTGGAGAGTACATTAGCTCAAATTTATAAAGTTAAGAATGGACCAGCTTTTAGAGGTGGACCAGCTTATTATATGGAACAAGGTTTAAATAAAAGATGGATGGGTGTTTTATTTTCAATACTTATAACTATCTGTTATGGATTTGTATTTAATGCAGTTCAAGCAAATACTGTTTCATTGGCATTTAATAATGCATTTGGTATAAGTAAAATGGCTATGGGAATAGGTCTTGGAATTTTAACAGCAATAGTTATTTTTGGTGGTGTTCATAGAATAGCAAAAGTTTCAGAAATAATAGTTCCTGTATTTGCAGGATTATACATATTAGTTGCTTTAGCTATAGTTGTAATGAATATAACAGAAATACCAGGAATTATATCATTAATAGTAGAAAGCGCATTTGATTTTAGAGGAATGGCAATTGGTACATTTATGGGAGTTGTAATGACTGGAGTAAAAAGAGGCTTATTTTCTAATGAAGCAGGTATGGGTAGTGCGCCTAATGCTGCTGCAACAGCACATGTAACTCATCCTGTAAAACAAGGTTTAATCCAATCTCTAGGTGTTTTTACAGATACTATAATTATATGTAGTTGTACAGCATTCATGGTATTATTATATTCAGATTATGCTAGTAGTGGAGCAACAGGAATTGAATTAGCTCAAGAAGCTTTAACTCACCATATAGGACCAATAGGAAATATTTTTATAGCAGTTTGTATATTCTTATTTGCATTTAGTTCTATAGTAGGAAATTATTACTATGGAGAATCAAATATGGAGTTTATGAGTGGAAGTAAAACTAAACTTAATGTATTTAGAGTTTTTGTTGTAGGTATGGTTTTATTTGGTTCTCTTACTCAAGTAGAGGTAGTTTGGAATTTAGCAGATTTATTTATGGCACTGATGGCTATAATAAACTTAATAGCAATAACTCTTTTAGGTAAGTACGCATTTATTGCTTTAAAAGATTATACAAGTCAAAAAAAATCTGGAATAAAAGATCCTGTATTTATTGCAGATGAAATAGAAGGATTAGAAAATGTATCAGAGTGGCACAATGAATTATCTGATGAACGTTTAGGATAAAAAGTATTATAAAAATTATAAAGTAATTTTGATAGATTAGAGTGTATTTAATTTATATGAATATAGTATTTTAGTTAACTTATATTACTGGAATTTTTAATTCCAGTAATATTTTTTTATCTCAAGTACTTTATATTTTATTAAAAGTTTTTAGTATTTAAATACAATTTAATTATTATAAATCCTATATTAAAACTTATATTTTTAAATACTACACAATCAAATCTTGTAAGTTATCTTCAAAACTTTCTAAGTAATCACAAAATAATCTAAACTCTTCTATATTTTTGATTTCTTGTAAATTTCTTAAGTCTATCATCATATTGCTATATTTATGCAGCATAAAACTCATATCATATATTTCACATTTAACAAATCCTTCTTGATAACTGTATTTATAAGGTTCATATTTTGAAAAATTTGATTCAAAGTATTTTATTTTAGCATAACATAATCTGTGTATGTTGAATAAAAGAGCAAGCACAGATTCTTTAACTGCAAACTTGTGTGTGAAGTATTTTATAGTGTGGTATTTATCGTGTTTAAATTCCCAAATTAAATCTTCATTCAAAGTAAGAGAATATTTTTTTATAAGGTTACGTTTTTCTAGTGTTAAATTTTGTATTGAACTTGTTTTCATAATTCAGTCCCCCATAAATATTCAATAAACAACCATTAAATTATGGTGTTCATTTATAGTTTATTATTGCTTACTTAATTATATTGTATAATTAATCGAGAAAATAATAAAATAGATAATTAATATAACATTAATATATGCTATAAATAAAAACGATAGCTTTGATAGTAATATATGCGAATTTATGGTATTTTATATTCAGAGTTATATTTGTAGTTATTTTAGGCTTTTAAAAGTATTTCTAATTATTAACTTATATTTTAGGGGAGAGGGAGATAAATTGTTCAGTAAGAATGAGTATATTGTTGTAGTATGCTGTGCTTGTTTTATGTTTTATCATAAAGATAATGATTTAAAGGAGAGAATATCCTTTTCAATACAGCCTATACCAAATGTACCATTTTATCACTATCTATTTGAAGGTAATGCTGAAAACTATATTAGAAATGTACAAACCAAAGTTTCTATTAAGAAAGCAACTTTGTATGTATTAATCCCAGATGACGCATTAAGTATAAAGAATATTACAAGAGTTTTTCACTCAATTAGGATGTAGAAAAATAATCTTTTCTAAACAAAATATTCTTTTAAGTAACTATGTAGAAAACTATGTTTCAATATCCTTTACTAATAGAGTTATTGCAGTTTCATATATAATCATGTTTAAAATTATTAAGTACCAAAAGACAAATATGCTTTGCCATCTTGGTACTTAATAGTATTTTATAGTCTCTATTTTAATTTCCACTATTTAATCAATAATAGTATTTAATCTAGAACCTTAAATAGGTTTGCCATTTCTAGTGCATTCATAGCACAATCATATCCTTTGTTTCCGGCTTTTGTGCCAGCTCTTTCAATAGCTTGTTCAATATTTTCTGTTGTTACTATTCCAAATATAACAGGTAATTCATTATCCAAAGATACTTTTGCAGTGCCTTTAGATACTTCACTACATACATAATCATAATGAGAAGTAGCACCTCTTATAACACATCCTAAACATATTATAGCATCATACTTACCACTCTTAGACATTTTTTGAGCAACAAGAGGAATCTCAAAAGCTCCAGGTACCCAAACTACTTCTATATTTTCCTGAGTAACATCATGTCTTAAAAGGCAATCTTGAGCACCAGATAAAAGTTTTGATGTTATAAATTCATTAAAACGAGAGTTTATTATACCTATTTTTAAGTCTTTTCCAATAAGTTTTCCTTCATATATCATTTTTATTTCCTCCAATTTTATTTAGGTTATAAATTTATATTTTTAGTATGTATACATATTATTGTAATAAAAATTACTTAGTAGAATAAGAATTAAATACCATTAGCTATATAATATCTAATAGATGTCCCATTTTATCCTTCTTAGTTTTTAGATATATTTTATTAAAATCATTGATTTCTTCATTAATAGGAACTCTATGCTCAATCTTTATTCCATATTTTTCTAACTGGTTTATTTTGTCAGGGTTATTACTTAAAAGATTTATACTTTTTATATGTAAGTTTTTTAATATTTGAGCAGCTATATAAAAATCTCTCATATCTTCTTCAAATCCAAGCATTAAATTTGCTTCAACAGTATCATAACCTTCTTCTTGAAGCTTATAAGCTTTAATTTTATTTAAAAGGCCAATACCTCTACCTTCCTGTTTCATATAAATTAAAACACCACTCCCATTTTCTACAATTTTTTTCATAGAAGTTTCTAATTGTAGGCCACAATCACATTTTAAAGAATGAAATACATCACCTGTTAAACATTCAGAATGAAGTCTAACTAGTGTATTTTCTTCGTTTACATTTCCGTAAGTAAGTGCAATGTGTTCTTCATTTGAATAAATATCTTTATATCCTATGATTTCAAAATTTCCATATTTTGTTGGAAGAAAAGCACTAGAAATTTTTTCTATAGTGGTTTCATTTCTTTTACGATATTCTATCAAGTCTTTTATAGTAATTATTTTTAAATTATGTTTTTCTTTAAATATCATTAAATCATCAACTCTTGCCATTGTACCATCATCTTTCATTATTTCGCAGATAAGACCAATTTCTTTAAATCCTGCAAGTCTAGCAAGGTCTACAGAAGCTTCTGTATGACCATCTCTAACTAGGACACCTCCAGTTTTTGCGATTAATGGGAATACATGTCCAGGCATTTTAAAATCTTTACTTGTGGAACTTTCATTACAGAATAGTTTGACAGTCTCAGCTCTCTCATATGCAGATATACCTGTTAAAGTGTCTATGCCATCTATAGTGACAGTAAATGCCGTTTGAAATGTGTCTGTATTTTCTTTAACCATAAGAGGTATATTTAAACTTTTAAATTTTTCTTCAGTAGCAGGTAGACAAATAAGTCCTCTACCATATGTAGCCATAAAGTTTATTGTCTCAGCTGTAGCCATTTCAGCTGCCATCAATAAATCTCCTTCATTTTCTCTACTTTCATCATCAACTACGATTACCATTTTTCCATTTTTGATATCATTAATAGCTTCTTCAATAGTATTAAACATGTAATTCACTCCTTTATTATTTTTAAAAACCATTTTTAAATAAAAATTCTTTATCTATATTTGATTTATAGTTATTACTATTAGAATTTAATTCCTTGTAGTTTTTTACAAGAAAATTATTAACATACTTTCCAATTACATCACTTTCTAAATTGACAAAATCTCCAACATTCTTGGTTAAGAGAGTAGTGTTAAATTTAGTATGAGGTATAACAGAAACCTTAAATATTTCATCATCTAGATAAGCTATAGTTAGGCTTACACCATCAATAGCCACAGAGCCTTTGTGTATTATTGTTGATAAAAGTTCTTTGGATGATTGTATGCTTATTAAAACTGCGTTTTCATCTTTTTCAAATTTACAAATAGTACCTTTACTATCAACATGACCTGTTACTATGTGTCCACCAAATCTAGAAGAAAGACTCATAGCTCTTTCGAGATTTACTTTATCATTTGGATTTAATGAACTTAAATTTGTGGAACGAACTGTTTCCATCATGACATCAGCAGTAAATTCATTTTTACCTAAACTTGAAACAGTTAAGCAAACTCCATTTACAGCAATACTATCTCCAAGATTTGTGCCATCTAGTATTTTATTTGATTGTATGCTGACTTTTCCACTTTTGCCATTAGCTGTGATTTTTCTAAGTATTCCAACTTCTTCTACTATGCCAGTAAACATTTTGACCTCCTAGACATGTATTTATAAATTTAATTTAAAACATCAGACTCCACCAAAATATCTCCATCTATTAAAGTTACATTCTTAATTTCTAATTGTATAGCATCTGATAAGTAATTTATTCCCTCTCCAGAAACGAAAGTAGGAGCATCTTTTCCACCTATAATTTTAGGTGATAAAAATAATTTGACTTTATCAACTAAATTGTTTCTAAATAGACTGTCATTAAGTGTAGCACCACCTTCAACTAAAACAGAATCAATTTTCAATTCTCCTAATTTATACATTACAAATTCTAAATCTACCATATTATTTTTTTTAGGAGAAAGTACTACTTCAATATTATTTTTTATTAGAACTGATGATTTTTCACTATCTTCACAACACGTAAAAACTATAGTTTTACTGTTTTTATCTTTAACTAATTTGCTATCAACTGGCAATTTTAAATTTGTGTCTATTATTATTCTTACAGGGTGAGATACATTTTCCTGGTTAAGTCTGCAAGTTAGCAACGGATTATCATTTAAAACTGTATTTATCCCAACCATTATACCTTGATATTTATTTCTATACTTATGACTTAGATATCTTGAGGATTCATTAGATATCCATTTTGATTCTAGCGATTTTGTGGCAATCTTGCCATCTAAACTTACTGCTGATTTTACAATACAAAGAGGTTTTTTTGTTTTTATGTAGTAAAAAAATATTTCATTTAATTGTTTTGCTTCTTTTTCTAATACACCTACAGTAACATCAATGTTATTGTCCCTTAGTTTTTTTACTCCATTACCACAAACGATTGGATTTGGGTCTAATGTAGATATTACGACTCTCTTAATCTTATTTTGAATAATTTTATCTACACAAGGAGGTGTTTTGCCATAATGAGAACATGGTTCTAAATTTACATAAAGAGTAGTGTCTTTTAAACTTTGATTAGCACTATTTATAGCATTTATTTCAGCGTGATTAGAGCCAAATTTCTCATGATATCCTTTACCTATTATGTCGTTATCCTTAACAATTACACATCCCACTAATGGATTTGGATTTACAAAACCTTCTCCATTTTTGGCCAATTCAATAGCTTTTTTCATATAATAAATATCTTTTTCTTTTTGACTTATAAATTTCACAATATTTACACCTCCTATTTAAACTTAGATAATTTTCAAACAAAAAACCCTGAGAATTAACTCAGGGTCTAGAATAATCTACAATAAATATTGCATAAATGTATAGCAAAACTGCTCTACAAAAACACTTATTTAGCATATATCTTCTTCCATCCAGACTTTACTGTCGGCTTTGGAATTTAACCAAATCAACCAAGTTTTAACTCAGCTCGCGGGCTATACCGCCGATTGGGAATTTCACCCTACCCCGAAGATTAAGTATTAAATTTATATTTAGAATGTATCATAAATTATTTTACTTTGCAAACTATTTTTTTAAAAATATATGTTAATATATAATATATAACAGCTAGAAACTTTGGAATAATGCGATTGTGAATATAAAAATAAAAATTTGAACATAATCAGAAAAGAAGTTTAATTAATTTGAATTGGGAGAGAAATATATGAACAAAAAACCTTTAGAAATATTATCAAAATACTATGGATATACAAGTTTTAGAAAAGGCCAAGAGTCCATAATAAATTCTATTTTGAATAAAAAAGATGTATTAGCTATAATGCCAACTGGAGGAGGAAAATCTATATGTTATCAACTTCCAGCATTGATATTAGATGGGATGACAGTAGTGATTTCACCACTTATATCTCTTATGAAAGACCAAGTAGACGCTTTAAAAGCCATGGGAATCAATGCCGCTTTTATAAATAGTTCATTGGGAAACAAAGAATTTAATGAAATATTAAGTAATATTAGAAAAAATACTTATAAAATACTTTATATTGCTCCAGAAAGATTAGATACTCAAGAATTTCTTGAACTAATAAATAATAATGACATAAGCCAAATTGCAATAGATGAAGCACATTGTGTATCTCAATGGGGACATGATTTTAGACTGAGCTATAGAAGGATTTCTACGTTTATCAATAGTTTGTCTAAAAGACCCATAGTCACAGCTTTTACAGCTACTGCATCAGAAGAGGTAAGAGCTGATATAATAAATTTATTGTGTTTAGAGAGTCCAGATTGTTACATAACAGGGTTTGATAGAGAAAACCTAGCAATAAATATAGTAAAATCATCTAGTAAAAATAAATATATTTTAGATTATATTCAAAATCATAAAAATGAGTCTGGAATTATATATACAGCTACTAGAAAAGAAGTTGAAAATATCTATAATGGCTTAGCAAAGAGAAATATATCTGTATCAAAATACCATGCAGGTTTATCTAAAAATGAAAGAAATAAGAATCAAGAAGATTTTATAAATGATAATATAGATATAATGATAGCAACAAATGCATTTGGAATGGGTATTGATAAGCCCAATATAAGATGGGTTATACACTATAATATGCCTCAAAGTGTAGAAAATTACTACCAAGAAATAGGGAGAGCTGGTAGGGATGGAGAAAAAAGTGAATGTATACTTTTATTTTCTCCAAGAGATGTACATATACAAAAATATTTAATAGATATTGGTGTTGAAAATCCCGAAAGAAAATTATTTCAACATAAAAAACTTCAGCATATGATTGATTTAGTCTATAGTAATTCTTGTTATAGGAAGACAATATTAAATTATTTTGGGGAAAATTATGTAGAAAATTGTAATAACTGTAGTAATTGTCTAGTGGAGGGGGAAATAGTAGATAAAACCATAGATGCTCAAAAAGTTATTTCATGTGTAGCTAGAATGAAAAGAAGCTATGGTGTTACTACTATTGTAGATGTACTTAGAGGGTCTAAAAACAAAAAAATTTTACAACTTGGTTTAGATACTTTGTCTACATATAATATTATGAGAGATTATTCAAGTGAAGACTTGAAGAATTTTATAAATACATTGGTTTCTCATGGGTTTTTAGATTTAGTCGAAACTTTAGGTAGCGGAAACAGAGGAAGTTACCCAACTATAAGATTAAATGATATGTCTATGAAAGTTTTGAAGGGTGAGGCAAAGGTAGAATTTAAGGAAATTGTAATGACAAAATCCCTAGAAGTAGAAGATGAATTATATAATGCTTTAAGAGAGTTAAGACACTTAATTGCAAGTGAAGAAAAAATAGCTCCATATATGGTTTTTGGAGATGGAACACTTAGAGCTATGTCTAGTAGTTATCCAGTCAATAAAGAAGAAATGCTAAATATATCTGGAGTAGGAGAAATTAAATATCAAAAATATGGTGAAGATTTTGAAACACTAATCAAAGAATATGTCGAAAAAAATAATATAAATAAAAAAGATAAAGAAAAAAATATCGATTTAACGAATGATAATAGTGAATTTCTTGAAGTTAATACAGATAAAGCTTTATATGAAAGGCTAATAAATATTCGAGAAGAATATGCTAAAAAAGAAAAATTACTTCCATACATGATTTTAACTAATAAAGCTTTGAAAGAAATAAGTGGAAGATATCCCATTGATAAAGAACAATTAAAGGATATTTCAGGTATAGGTGAAGTAAAAATTGAAAAGTATGGGGCTAGTATTTTAGATGAAGTTAAACATTATGTAAAAGAAAATAGTATTGATGTTAATTGGGAGAAAAAGAAAAAAAGAAAATTGATACTAGATGGAGAAAGCAGAAAAAACAATGAAATAGCATTAGATTTACTAAATCAAGGGAAGGACATACAAAGTGTTAGCCAAGAAATAGAAGTCTCCTTATCTACGGTTATTGGATATGTATATGATTATGTGAAAGATGGGCAGAGTATGTCATTTACATTGGATTTAGAAAGTTTTTATACTGAAGATGAAAAGAAAATGATTTTAGAAGTGTGTGAAAAAATAGGTTATGAAAATTTAAATAACATAAAAAGAAAACTTCCAGATTCAATAAAGTATGAAAATATAAGGGCTGTAATACTTAAAACTTATCTTGAAAATTCGAAAAAAGGTGTATCGTTAGAGTAAAGTTAGGTGGATTAAAATATAAAATTTGTATTATTGTGTTGAACTAATATTTTTGCTGTGTTATACTGAATTTGTAAAAATGATAAAAATTTAGAGCTAGGGGCGCTAGAATTGGCTAGCTGAGAGATAAAGCCGTAACTTACAAACCCTAATAACCTGATCAAGATAATGCTTGCGAAGGGAAGCTTTGTAATATAATTTTGTTATATAAATAGATAAATTATTCTGTATAGTGAGAAATTTGTCTAAGTGTATATATGATTATAAGAGTGCTTTCCAAAACAAGGAAAAGCACTTTTTTTATTGTTAAAAACTATAACTTTAATCTTGGAGGAATGTAATATGAATTATACAACGCAAATGGATGCTGCTAGAAAAGGCATAATAACTAAAGAAATGGAAATCGTTTCTCAAAAGGAACAAGTAGATGTAAATGAATTAAGAGAATTAATAGCAAAGGGACAAGTTGTTATACCTGCTAACAAAAATCATAAATCCTTAAGTGCAGAAGGTGTAGGTAAAAATTTAAGAACAAAGATAAATGTAAACCTAGGAATTTCAAGAGATTGTAAGAATATAGAAAATGAACTTGAAAAAGTTAAAGTGGCAATAGACATGAAAGCTGAAGCAATAATGGATTTAAGTAACTATGGAAAAACTAGAGAATTTAGAGAAAAAGTTGTTGAAATGTCACCTGCAATGATAGGTTCGGTTCCTATGTATGATGCAGTAGGGTATTTAGAAAAAGAACTAAAGGATATAACAGAAGAAGAATTTTTAAATGTAATAAGACAACATGCTATTGACGGAGTTGATTTTATTACTATACATGCTGGTCTTACTAGAAGTGTTTGCCAAAAGATAAAAAATCATGAAAGATTGACTCATATAGTATCTCGTGGAGGTTCATTATTATTTGCTTGGATGGAGTTAAATAATAAAGAAAATCCTATTTATACTAATTTTGATAAGATTTTAGATATTTGTGAAGAATATGATGTTACATTAAGTTTAGGAGATGCTTGCAGACCTGGTTGTATAAAAGATTCTACAGATGGTGTTCAGATTCAAGAACTTGTTGTATTAGGAGAGCTTACTAAAAGAGCATGGGAAAGAAATGTACAAGTCATGATAGAAGGCCCTGGTCATATGGCTATTGATGAAATAGAAGCAAATGTAGTGTTAGAAAAAAGACTATGTCATGGAGCGCCTTTTTATGTTCTTGGACCATTGGTTACGGATATAGCACCAGGTTATGACCATATAACTAGTGCAATAGGAGGAGCATTAGCATGTGCTAAAGGAGTAGATTTTTTATGCTACGTAACTCCAGCAGAACACTTAAGATTACCTAATTTAGATGATATGAAAGAAGGGATAATAGCTGCTAAAATAGCTGCTCATGCAGGAGATATAGCTAAGAATGTTAAAGGAGCTCGTGAGTGGGATAACAAAATGAGTAAAGCTAGAGCAGATTTAGATTGGTGTGAAATGTTTAGACTTGCAATAGACCCTGAAAAGGCTAAAAGATATAGAGATGAGTCAACTCCTACTCATGAAGATAGTTGTACTATGTGTGGAAAAATGTGTTCAATGAGAACAGTTAAGAAAATATTAAACAATGAGGAACTTAATTTAATATAATTTGTACCAAGGATTGGTTGAATAAAGTCAAAAGGAGGAGGTGAGTTAGTGAAGGTTAATGGCAAGAATATTGAATTCAAAGAAAATTTAACTGTTATAGATTTGTTGAATAAATATAACTTAAAGAGTGATAGAGTTGTAGTTGAGATAAATCTAGAAATAGTTGAAGAATCTAATTACAATACATATATATTAAAGGATGAAGATGTTGTAGAACTTATTGGCTTTATTGGAGGTGGTTAAAATAAAAATATTTGTAAATGAAATATTAACAGATGTTGAAGAAAATACAACTGCCTATAAAGTTAGAGATAATTATAATCATAAATGTGATGTATTGGTGTTGAATGGATATCCAATTAAAGCCGACATTCCACTTTCTGAAAATGATAAATTAACACTTATACAAAAAGGGGTTAAGCCTTCTTTTGATGAGCTAGAAAGCTTGTTGATAGCTAGGCATACTCCAAATGTGCATAATAAATTAAAAAAAGGAAGAGTTGCTATATTGGGACTAGGTGGACTTGGATCCAATATAGCTATCTCTTTAGCTCGAATTGGAGTTGGAGAACTTCTACTTATAGATTATGATGTTGTAGAGCCATCTAACTTAAATAGACAGCAATACTTTATAGACGATATAGGAAAACTAAAAACAGATGCTATGGTTGAAAATATAACAAAAATTAATCCATTTGTAAAATTAAAAACGCAAAATGTTTTTTTAAATAAATACAATATGGATGTACTTAAAGAGGCAGATTTGATAATTGAAGCTTTCGATGATGCTTCATGTAAAGCACAAGTTTGTAATTATACCTTACTAAACTTGAAAGATAAATATTTGATAGCATCATCAGGTATGGCAGGTTATTATGATTCAAATATAATAACTACTAAGAAAATAAGAGATAGATTTTATATATGTGGAGATTTTGTAAATGAAGCTAAATTTGGAGAAGGACTTATGGCACCAAGAGTAGCTATTTGCGCAAATCATATGGCAAATTTGGCAACACAAATACTTATAGATATGTAAATGCGTGAGTCACAAAATAAAAAGATTGAAAATTGAAAAAGTTAAGATAGGGAGGAAAGAAAATGGATAAATTAGTACTTGGAGGACATGAATTTAATAGTAGATTATTGGTTGGAACAGGTAAATATGGCTCAAATGATATATTGCCTAAAGTAATCAAAGAAAGTGGAAGCGAAATAATAACAATGGCACTTAGAAGAGTAGATTTAGATAATAAACAAGAAAATATCTTAACGTATATTCCAAAAGAAATGACTATACTTCCAAATACATCAGGAGCTACTAATGCAGAAGAAGCTGTAAGAATAGCTAGAATATCTAGAAAAATGGGTTGTGGAGACTTTATAAAAATAGAAGTAATATCAGATACTAGATACTTACTTCCTGATAATGAAGAAACTATAAAAGCTACAAAAATACTTGCTGATGAGGGATTTATAGTACTTCCATATATGACGCCAGACCTTTATGCTGGAAGAAGACTTATAGAAGCTAAAGCAGCAGCGGTTATGCCTCTTGGTGCTCCAATTGGTTCAAATAGAGGTCTTCAAATGAAAGAAATGATAAAAATAATGATAGATGAATTAGATATACCAATAATAGTTGATGCAGGTATTGGTAAACCGTCTCAAGCTATGGAAGCTATGGAAATGGGTGCTGATGCAGTACTTGTTAATACTGCTATAGCTTCAGCAGGTGACCCTGTGCAAATGGCTAGAGCATTTAAGTTAGCTGTAGAAGGTGGACGAGAAGCTTATATAGCAAAAGCAGGAAGTGTATCAGAATTTGCAAACGCATCTTCTCCTTTAACAGGTTTTTTAGGCAATTTATAGAAAGTGGTGATTGATGATGAGTTTTTATGAGGTAATAGAAAAATATAGGGATTTTGATTTTGATGGATATTTAAATAATGTTACAGACAATGATGTTTTAAGAAGTTTATCAAAAGACAAACTTGAGGATTTTGATATATTAAATTTACTTTCTGAAACTGCTGTAAAACATTTAGAAGCTATGGCACAAAAAGCACATAAATTAAGTGTTCAATATTTTGGAAAGACAGTCTGTCTATATACCCCAATGTATATAGCAAATTACTGTGTAAATCAATGTGTTTATTGTAGTTACAATATAAAAAGTGGAATAAAAAGAAAAAAACTAACTATGGATGAAATTAGAGAGGAAGGAAATGAAATTTCAAAAGAAGGTTTCAAACACCTACTTGTTTTAACTGGTGAAAGTAGTTTTCATTCAAGTGTAGAATATATAGGTGAAGCTATAGAAATATTAAGAGATAAATTTCCATCTATAGGAATTGAAGTATATCCGATGGAAGTAGATGAATATAAGTATATTGTAGACAAAGGTGTTGAAGGTCTAACTGTATACCAAGAGACTTATGATGAGGAAATATATAAAAGAGTACATTTAAAAGGGCCAAAATCAAATTATAAATTTAGATTAGATGCTCCTGAAAGAGGAGCAAAGGCAGGTATGAGAACTCTATCAATAGGAGCACTTTTAGGATTAAACGATTTTAGAAAAGAGACCTTCTTTACGATATTGCATGGGAAATATCTAAAAACAAAATATCCTCATATTGAGCTTTCATATTCAACACCAAGAATGAGACCATTCAAAGGTTGTTTTGAAGAATTAGTAGATATAAGCGATACTGATTTAGTTCAAGCTATGGTTTGTATGAGACTGTTTGACCCTCATGCAGCTTTAAATATATCTACTAGAGAAAATTTAGAAATGAGAAGTCATATAATACCTTTAGGGGTAACTAAATTAAGTGCAGGTGTATCTACAGATGTAGGAGGTCATTCTCAAGATGAACATGATACTGCTCAATTCAAAATAAATGATGAAAGTACTGTTGAAGATATAGAGAAAATGCTAAATTCAATTGGTTATCAACATGTATTTAAAGATTGGGAAAGATTTTAGATGTATTTGATAACAAATAGAAATTTATGTAGTGAGGAACGATACTTAGAGGTTATTAAAGAATCTATATTGAGTGGCGTAGAAAATATTATAATAAGAGAAAAAGATTTAGAATATGAAGCATTAAAAGATTTATATATAAAGATAAAAAAGAAAATCAAGTGCATTAATTTTCAAGAAAAAATATTAGATGAAAGCTTGAAGAACAGTATAAAAAAGAAAGAAAATAATGATGGCTTTAACGTAAACTTCATAATAAATAGTAATATAGAATTTTTTGAAAAGATAGATTGTCAAGGTATTCATCTTCCATTTAAATTGTTTTTGAATTTACTGGGAAATAGGTATAATTTCAATGAAAATAAAATATTGGGATTGTCATTACATAAAGTAGAAGAAGTAAAGTATCTAGAAGAAATAATAAGAAAACAAAATATAAAAATAGATTACATAACATTATCACATATATATGAAACTAAGTGTAAAGAAAATTTATTGCCAAAAGGAATTGAACTTTTAAAGGAAGCTAAGAAAATTACTGATATTAAGATAGTTGCACTTGGAGGAATTCTACCATCTAATGTCAAAGAAACATTAAAATACTGTGATGATTTTGCTGTAATGTCAACTATAATGAAATCTAAAAATATTGAAGAAACAATATCAAATTATAATGAAAAAATTCAATTAGCAAAATAGGAAGTAAAGTATTTAAATTGAATAAAAATAAAAAAAGCTATCTTTTAAAATCTAAAAGAGAGCTTTTTTATTTTGTATCTTTGCTAATAAAAAATTGTAAAAAGGGAAAACTTTAGTCAGAGAGATTAAAAAATATCCTATATAGATTCAAAATTTAGTAAAGTATGGAGGGCATTATAATGATTGACAGTAAGAAGAAACGATTTATTATACCACACACTTTTACAATTATATTCTTGCTAATAGTCTTAATGGCAATATTAACTTGGATAGTACCAAGTGGTGAATTTAGTAGAGAAGATGTAGAAGGTAGGATGGTTGTTGTACCAGGAACTTATCAAAGTGTAGAAAGTAATCCTCAAGGATTTACAGATGTTTTTAAAGCGCCTATAGAAGGTTTTATTGATTCAGCAGAAGTTGTAGGATTTGTTTTAATAGTTGGAGGTGCTTTTGGTATTGTAAATAGAACTGGAGCTATAGAAGCAGGAATAGCATCAGTTATATCGAAGTTTAAAGGAAAAGAACTACTTATAATTCCGATATCAATGATTTTATTTGGTCTTGGAGGTACTACATTTGGGATGGCAGAAGAAACATTACCATTTTATATGATATTTGTTCCACTTATGACATCCTTAGGATATGATTCTCTAACCGCCATCGCGATTGTATTTATAGGAGCAGCAGCAGGAGCGGCTGCATCGACAATAAATCCATTCTCAGTTGGTATTGCACAAGCACTAGCTCAACTTGCTCCTGGTTCAGGAGTAGCATATAGAGTAGTGATTTTTATAGCATATATATTAATCAGTATAGCGTTTGTAATGTATTATGCTAAAAAAGTTAAAGAAAACCCTGAAAGCTCAATAGTGTATGAGATAGATAAAAATAATAAATCAATACTTAATCATACTTCAACTGAAATAAAAGAGTTTACTTTTAAAGAAGTATCTGTTCTTGCTATATTTGGAATAGGAATGGCGATAATGATTTGGGGTGTTTTAAGTCAAGGATGGTATATCCCAGAAATATCAATGTGTTTTGCTGCGATAGGTGTACTTTCTGGATTAGTTGGTAGATTGTCACAAAGTGAAATTTCTGATAGTTTCATAGATGGAGCAAAAGATTTAGCATCAGCTGCTCTTGCAATAGCTTTAGCTCGTGGAATTGTAATAATTGCTCAAAATGGATTCATAATAGATACTATATTAAATTCTGCAGCAAGCTTTTTAGGTGGACTTCCAAAGGTTATATTTGTATATCTATCATTTTTCTTGGAAGCTGCGTTGGCATTTTTGATTCCATCATCTTCAGGACTTGCTTCACTTACAGTGCCTGTTCTTGCTCCTCTTGGTGATTTAGTTAATATATCAGCTCAAGTTATAGTAACTGCTTATCAATTTGGGGTAGGTCTTACAAACTTTATAACTCCAACATCTGGAGTACTAATGGGAGCACTTGCAGTAGCTCATGTTCCTTTCTCAAAATGGGTAAAATTTATAATGCCTATATTGTTGATTTTAACAGCTGTATCTTTAGTTTTTTTAACAATAGGTATATATATAGGTTTTTAATTGAAGAGAGTTTAATTTAATATATTTAGAAATTATATAAAATACTAAAAATATGATTATTAATAAATTGCCACCATAAATTTTTTGGTGGCAATTTATTTTATAAATGTTTCATTTCAATATTAAAACAAATTATAGCTTCCCTTAAGAAGAAGTTGCTTTATTTTATTATATTTATAATTATTTATTTAGGAGTATGAGCTCTAAATTTATTTCTATAATGAAGCAATAAATATAATAAAGGTATTGCAAACCATATGAACTGGCATGCTGTTGTGACTGTAGCTGAATCAAAGTAAAAACTCAATATAATCATTCCAATAGCTATAACAAATGATAAATACGCAAAAATCTTACTTGCCTTTTTCCATATTTTTTCATCTCCAATGGCCCAAGCATATTTAGTATCTATGTTCTTATAAATTTGTAGCTTAGGTAATAAATTACCAAAATATATAATTATAATGGCATTTATTATAACTGATACTTTGTCGTTAATTTCATAAGAAAATATCTCATCTATACCTAGTAAAGGAATGATAAACCTTCCAACTGCGACTATTAAAAATAACATTTGTAACCTTCTTGCAGTTTTAACTTTTGGGTTATCTTTTGAAAAACCTAAAATTTCTGGTGCATTTACATAGTTTATAATTAATAATGCTACAAGTAATATTAAACCCATATTTTCCATAATAACCTCCTATATCTTTTTAAAAATATCCAAGAAGTTTCCAAGTACTTCTTGAAGGACTGATAAATTAATAGAATAAATCAAAAATTGTCCCATTTTTTCTGAGCTAATAAGTTCTGCATCTTTTAAAATATCTAAATGTTTAGATATTGCTGGTTTAGACATATTAAAATGACTTGCTATTTCTCCTGCATTCATATCTCTTTCATTAAGTAATTTTAAAATTTCTCTTCTAGTTTCATCACTTAATGCTTTAAATACTTTTACCATAATATCCTCCTTGCTATAGATATAAATATTTAACTAATTAGTTAAATATTTATATCTATAGTATACTCGTATTAGGAAAAAAAATCCACTATTTTTATAACTTCATTATTACGAAATCTTTTAATTTTATCTGATATTTTAATTCTAATTTGAAATATATATGAAGGTTTTTGGAGAATACTTACTTATAATAGGAAAAAATGTTAAAATAAGAATGTAGTTAAATATAAAGAACTGAAATAGCTAACAGTTATTAAACATAGGAGTGTAAAAATTTATGGGATTAAAAGAATTTGATTTTATTGAAGAGTCTATAGAAATGTTGAGGACAATGTCTCCAACATTAGAAACTATATCAGATGAAATAGAAGAGTACTTTGAAAATATCTTGGATGAAAAAAATCAAGAGTATATAAATGTAACCTCTAGAATAAAATCAGAATCAAGTTTAAGGGAAAAGATAATTAGAAATAGATATTTAAAAAAATATGGGGAGGCAAGTAATCTTATTCATAATGTATCTGATTTAATAGGACTAAGAATTGAGTGTAGATTTATTGAGGATGAAAATAAGATATATAGGCTTTTAAGAAGATACTTTAATAAAACAGATGATAAAATAAACTACTATAATAAAGAAAATAAAAATATTAAATTAAAATTGTCTGAAAGACAACCTAATAAGCAAAAAAATGGATTTGAAATATATAAGATAGATGGAGTTTTTGCATATTTAGATAGAGAAGTAAAATTTGAACTTCAAATTAAATCTCTTGTAAATGTGTTTTGGAGTGAGATTGAACATAAAATAATTTATAAAAATAACACATATTTACTTGCTGATAAATTTATAAAGGATATGATGGACTCTATAAAGAATAATCTTACTATGATAGATAATCAGCTTTTGAGTATTTATAAAAACTTTCATTCAGGAAAGTCTTTTAATATGAAAGGAAGTAAAAAAGAAATTGAAAAGCTCTTTGCAAAATTAGTGTACGATGCTTTTTCAGAAAAGATGAATAAAAGTATAGGTTTTGTTGTGGATTTTAAAAAGCCATGTGAAACTATATTAAGTTATTCTTTTAATAAACAAGATATAAGCGATGAAGTTTTAGGTAATTTTATGCTTGATGAGTTTGCAAGATTAAATGAAATTGTAAATAAAGATATAGATTTTAATGACCAAATAGAGTTTGAAAGAGAACCTACATTTGATGATAAATTCTGTAATGATTTAGGAAATCATTTTAGAAGTAGACTAAATACGGAGTTTCCATGGAACTTATTTTTTAGGATATTGTTTGAAATAGAACCATGTAATAACACTGAAGACTTTGAAAACTTTGTAGAGTTTATAAAGGAAAATGTATTGCTTGAAGAAAATAGAGAACAACTCTTATGTCAATTTGAAGAAGATAGTAAATTTATAATTGAAGATATATATAATTGTATTTTTAATAGTATAAGTGAGGTTGATAGTGTTGAAATTTTATATAACTATAATCTTGAAAAAATCAATTTTACATCAAGTGAAATTATAAATTGTATCTGTAGAGAGTATGAGTGTTATAGTGAATATTTAGAAGAAAAAGAAAAACTTATGAATGCATTTAAAGAAAAAATTATTCAGGTTTTTGAGTAGTCAATCAATATTGAAATGGCGCAATAGCGCCATTTTTCAAATATATATAAATAAAAGTATTTTAGAGGAGGCGATTTGTATAGAGAGAACAGGTGTAATTTTAGCAGGAGGGAAAAGCTCTAGAATGGGGAAAGATAAAGCTTTTTTAGAATTACATGAAAAGCCTTTTATTGAAATTGCAATAGAAGTTTTTAAAAATTTTGATGAAGTAATAATAGTATCTAACAATGAAGAATTATATTCAAAATATAACATTAAAGTTTATAATGATATAATAAAAAATGTTGGTCCAATAGGAGGAATATATACTGCTCTTGAACATGCAAAGTATGATATAGTTACAGTTGCATGTGATATGCCGTATCTAAATAATGAAGTAGTCGAAAAAATAGCTGATGAAATGGATGATAAAAGTGTAATTTCAGTAACAAATGGAAAGTTACAACCATTGTGTTCTGGATACAAAAAGAGTATAATAAATAAAGTATCTTTATGTATAGGGAAAAATGATTTGAAGCTTAGAACTCTTATAGAAAAAATAGATAAAAGCTATATATACTTTGATAACGAAGATTTATTTTTAAATGTAAATACTATTGATGAGTATAAAAAATTGACTGAAGTTTAATTAGCTACGGTTGTAAAATAGAGTAGGATTTATATGGAGGAGAATTTATGAATTTACTTAAATGTGATTCTTGGGCAGTGATATTAAATAATAGTGACGAAGGAAGTAAAGCATATAAAATATTAGATGAACTTAAAAAGAATATGTACAAAGTTGTTGCTATAGATGAAGAGAAAAAGAATATTGAAGGTATAGATGTATATGAGTGTCTAAAAGACGTACCACACAATATTGATGTTGTAGCTATTATAGATAAGCAGTCTAAGATGGATGCCATTTTAGAAGAGATAGAACTTTTAGACATACAAAATATCTGGTTTGAAAAAGGAAGCTTTAGTGAAATGATTATTAAAAAAACTAAGGATTTAAAATTGAATGTAGAATACAATTTAAGTTTATATGATGAGTTAACTAAGTAAAATTATATATAGAAATGATTAAGAACATAATTGGTTAACGAAATATCTTATTTTATAATATAGATTTCCTAGATAAAGTATCAAATTAAAAGATTTATTAAGAAGATTCCTATTTACATGATATAATATATTAAACAGGAATATTAAGGAGTTGATATATTATGTTAATAGTAACTACAGAAAAAGTAGAAGGAAAAAAAATAGCAGAAGTGTTAGGATTAGTTAGAGGAAGTACAATAAGAGCAAAACATGTTGGAAAAGATATAGGAGCAAGCTTTAAGAATCTTGTTGGTGGAGAACTTACAGGATATAATGAAATGCTTACAGAAGCAAGACAAATTGCAATAGGCAGAATGGTTGAAGATGCAGAATCTAAAGGTGCAAATGCAATAATAGCATTTAGATTGTCTTCAGCTTCAGTTATGCAAGGAGCAGCAGAAATGCTTGCTTATGGAACAGCAGTTATTTTAGAAGATAACAATGATATAGCTGAAAAATAAAGTATAAGTAATTAGAAAGAGACATCTTTTATAAATTTTATGGATGTCTCTTTTTGTTTGAAAAATATCAGGTAAAAGTAATTTTTAACAATTATGATAATAAAATAAGATGATATTATATAAATAAGTAAAATTATATTATATAATATAAAGTATAGACTTTAAAATTTTTATTAGTAGGAGAAAATATGAACAATGTTATAATAGTTAGAGGAGCTGGAGATTTAGCAACAGCAGTTATACACAAGTTACATAACTGTGGTTTTAAAATAATTGCTTTAGAAGTTGAAACTCCTCTTGCAATAAGAAGGAAAGTTTCTTTTAGTGAGGCTATTTATGAAAAGGAAGTTTCTGTGGAAGGTGTCTATTGTGTGTATTGCAAAGATAAAACAGAAATAAAAAAAGCTTTAAATAAAAGAAAAGTGGCGCTAATAATAGACCCAAAAGGTAAATATATAGATGAAATACGTCCTGTAGCAGTTATAGATTGTATACTTGCAAAAAAAAATATTGGAACAAATAAAGCGATGGCACCACTTACAATAGCTTTGGGTCCGGGGTTTTGTGCAGGTAAAGATGTAGATATAGTTATTGAAACTATGAGAGGACATAATTTAGGAAAAGTGATAAGAGAAGGATATGCTTTAAAAAATACAGGAATACCAGGTGCTATATTGGGTATAACTAAAGACCGAGTTTTTTATTCTGAGAACGTTGGAATAATAGAAACTATATGTAATATAGGAGATGTAGTTAAAAAAGGAGATATAATATGTTATATCACTGAAAAAAATGGAAATAAAATAGAAGTGAAAGCTTCTTTAGATGGTGTTTTGAGAGGCATATTGAGAAATGGTTCACAAATAGAAAAAGGATTAAAGATATTGGATATAGACCCTCGAATGGAAGAAGTAAAAAATTCATTTACGATATCAGATAAAGGACGTTGTATAGCAGGAGCAGTTTTAGAAGCATTATTATCAGAAGGAATATTACCAGAATAGGTTCTATTAAATAGATTTTTTATTTATAAAAGTTTAATTAATATGTAAAGGGGTGAAACCATATGTTTAATGTAGCAATTATAACACTTAGTGATAAGGGCTATGAAGGGAAAAGAGAAGACATAACAGGAAAAAAATTAACTGAATTTGTTGAAAATACAGGGAATTATAAAGTTATTGAATATGTGTTGATAAAAGATGATAAGGAAATGTTAAAGGAAAATATTATAAAAATTTGTGACAGTAATAAAGTAGATTTAATTATTACCAATGGAGGTACTGGATTTTCAAAGAGAGATATAACTCCAGAGGCTACTAAAGATGTTTTAGAAAGAGAGATACCAGGTCTTAGTGAATACATGAGAATGAAATCTACAGAAATTACTAAAAAAGCTATACTAAGTAGGGGTGTAAGTGGAATAAGGAATAATTCTATAATAATAAATTTACCTGGAAGTCCCAAAGGTGCAGTTGAAAATCTAAGCTTCATTATTGATGTTTTAGACCATGGCATAGAAATTTTAAGAGGAGAAGCCACAGAATGTGCCACTAATAACAAAAAATAGTATATAATTCAGATAGATAAAAAATAGACAAAGAGGTAGATAAAGTATGATTGATAAGTATGGAAGAAAAATAGACTACCTTCGTATTTCACTTACAGATAAGTGTAATTTAAGGTGTGTTTATTGTATGCCACCAGATGTTAAATTTGAAAAAAATTATATAAACGATAATCTAAGTTTTGAAGACTATAAATTCATTATAAAGGCTATGTCAGAACAAGGGATAACAAAGGTTAGATTTACTGGAGGAGAGCCTCTTTTATATCCCAATTTAAATGAACTTATAAGGTTTACAAGAGAAGAATGTGGAATAGAAAATATAGGAATGACAACTAATGCTCTTGGACTTTCTGATAGAATATTTGAGCTTAAAGAATGTGGTCTGAATAAAGTAAATATAAGCTTAGATTCTTTAAAGGAATATAAATATAAATCTGTGACAAGAGGTGGCAATTTAAAAGAAGTATTAAAATCAATTGAGTCATGTTTAAATTTAGGTATAAAAGTAAAAGTAAATTGTGTTGCCATAAATGGATTTAATGATGATGAGCTTAAAGACTTTATGTTTTTAACAGTTAAATCACCAATTGATGTAAGATTTATTGAACTTATGCCATTGGGTGAAGCTAATAGAGTCTACAAAAAAGGATATTTTAATGTAAAAGAAATGGTTGAAAAAATATATGGTTTATATAAAGTTAAAAATGATGAAAAAAGTACAGCAGAATATTATAAGTTTAAAGGAGCAAAAGGAAGAATAGGAATTATAACTCCATTAAGCTGTTCATTTTGCAAAACTTGTAATCGTATTAGACTTACCTCTAGTGGTGCAATAAAACTGTGTCTACATTCAAAAGAAGAAATAGATATAAAACCACTTTTACATAAACCATTGTTATTTAGAGAAACTATGAAAGATATAATAAAAGAAAAGCCAGAAAAACATCATTTAATAGAAAATAAATGTAGTGATACAAATAGACGTATGTATGAAATTGGAGGATAGGTAATGTTAACGCATATAAATGAAAAAGGGTATGCTAAAATGGTAGATATAAGTGAAAAAGATGATACTAAGAGAACTGCTATAGCAACAGCTACGATTACTCTTGGCAAAGAAGCTTTAGAAAAGGTAAAAAATGGACAAATAAAAAAGGGAGATGTATTATCCGTAGCTCAAGTTGCAGGGATAATGGGAGCTAAAAATACATCTTCAAATATACCAATGTGCCATCAAATTAAATTGGTTGGATGTGATTTAGAATTTGAGATAGATGATTCTATGTCTGCTATTAAAATATATGCAACCTGTAAATCGCTTGGCAAAACTGGTGTAGAAATGGAAGCATTAAATGCTTGTTCTTTAGCAGCGCTTACAATTTATGATATGTGTAAAGCAGTTGATAAAAAGATGGTCATAAGCAATATACATCTTGTGGAGAAAACTGGTGGAAAATCAGGTGATTTTAAGTTTGAATAATTTAAGAATATATGGGTGAAAATTTGGAGGAAATATGGCTAAAGTAGTGTCAATAAATATAAGTGACAGAAAGGGTGTCATTAAGGTTCCTGTGCAATGTGCAGAATTAAAAGTAAATCATGGGATAGTTGGAGATGCACATGCAGGGAACTGGCATCGTCAAATAAGCTTACTTGGAAAAGAAAGTATAGATAAAATGAAAATGAGGGGTTTTGAGCAATTAAAATTTGGAGATTTTGCTGAAAATATAACTACAGAGGGAATAGAAGTATTTTCACTACCTGTTGGTACAAAGTTGAGAATAGGGCAATGTGAAGTTGAAGTAACTCAAATAGGGAAAAAGTGTCACAGTGGATGTGAAATTAAAAAATTGACAGGAGACTGTGTAATGCCACGTGAAGGAATTTTTGTTAAGGTTTTAAAGGAAGGGATTATAAATGTTGGAGATTCAATAGATATAATTCAATAAAAATTTGATTAAACTTAAAATAAATTTCTAATCATATTTAAAAATTTTCTTAAATGTTCGTATAGCCTTTTTTTATAGGCTGTTCGGACATTTTTTCTGTCAGTAGATACTTCATGATATTTTAGAATGTGTAGTGTGAAGTATTTTCAATAGATAGATTTAACAATATAACATACTGTTGTATAATGTGAGATATGATTAATAAATTAAATATGGGAGGAGAGATATTCATATGCCTGACTTACTAAAAAATATGTTTAATTATGAGTCACTTCATGAGATTGCATCGACTATACAATCAGTTTACACCGAATTTAAGATAGATGAGTTCTTAAAATCTATACTGGATGAGACATGGAATGATTTAGGGTTAAAGGGCAGATGTCGAAAAATAAGTATAAGTTTGGGAGAGTATTTACCAGTAGAATATGCAGAAGCTCTTGACATTCTTGAAAAGGCAGTTTCTGGCTTTTCTTTTGCTTTTTTCTTTCCAGACTTTGTTGAGGTTTATGGGCAGAATGAAACTAATTGGGATTTATCTATAAGTGCTTTAGAAAGAAATACTGAATACTGGTCTTCAGAGTTTGCTGTACGTGCATTTATCATTAAGGATGAAAAACGTATGATGGCACAGATGTTTGCTTGGTCTAAGCATAAAAATGAACATGTCCGAAGACTTGCAAGTGAAGGTTGCCGTCCACAGTTGCCGTGGAGTCAAGCACTAACTGAATTTAAAAAAGACCCTACACCCATTCTACCTATATTGGAACAATTAAAAACCGACTCATCACTGTATGTACGAAAGAGTGTTGCTAATAATCTAAATGACATTTCAAAAACACATCCAGATTTAGTTGCAAACCTTGCAAAAGATTGGTATGGTGTAAATGAATATACTAACTGGATTGTAAAACATGGTTGCAGAACTCTACAAAAAAAAGGCAATCGAGATGTGTTAGCCATTTTTGGATACAACGATATTGCTTCTATTGATATTCAGGACTTTGATTTAGACACAACGACAGTTTCAATGGGAGGAGATATAACTTTTTCATTTTCAATTTTAACAAAGGAAACTACAAAAGTAAGACTCGAATATGGGATTGATTATGTAAAATCCAATGGAAAAAGAAAGAGGAAGATATTTAAAATATCAGAAGTTTTATTAAAAGAAAATCAGAAGAAGTTTTACGAGAAAAAACATTCTTTTGCAGATGTAAGTGTAAGGAAACATTACTCAGACATCCATTCGATTGTGCTTATCATTAATGGCATAGAACGAGATAAGCTAGATTTTGAATTGAATGTATAATTTTACCTGAGTAACAAGTAGTATCCATTATATAAAATGGAAATAATTTGTAAAATTATATTCAATTGTATATAAAAATAATATAAAATTTTATTAAATTTAAAAAATACAAAATATAAATACAGTAATAATATAAAAAATTACATATAAAACTAAAAAATACAAGTAATTTACTTTTTAAGTTGACAAAATATTGCATATATATTATGATATAAATCATAAATAAATAACGTAGATTCGCAGAAGAAGAAAGTAGCATAAAGGAATTTTACAGAGAGTTAGATTTAGCTGAGAACTAATATTGGAATTTATGTGAAAAGGACTTTGGAGAATACTATTACAGCTCTATTGTAGTAGTGGTTTAATTCGCCTTAAGAAAATGAGTGAGTAAAATAAATTTTTACTAATAAGAGTGGTAACACGGATTGGTATTCGTCTCTTGGATTTTTTCCAAGAGGCGTTTTTATTATAAAATTATTTCAGAAAATTTAAAACTATATATTAAATGAAAATTATAAATATATAGTTGTTAATAAATTTATAAATTAGAAAATTGTAAAATAAACTAACTAAATGGTTTTACAATTTTAATGGAGGGATGAAAATGGAAGAAGAAAAAATTAATTATGCCTTGGAACAGGTTCCAGAGAATCAAAAACGTGGTTGGGTAGCTATGTTTTCAGTGCTAGTAGCAATAGGCGTGGATTTATCATCTGTTATTTTAGGAGCTGAGTTAGCTCAAAGTATGCCAATGAAACAAGCAATATTATCAGTAATTGTAGGTTCATTTTTTTCTGCTATTTTGTATACTATATGCTCTTTAGTTGGCTCATCTACAAGTCTATCTACATCTATGATAACAAAATATGTATTTGGAGAAGCTGGAGCAAAAATATTTTCTCTAGTTATAGGGGTTTCTCTATTAGGATGGTTTGGAGTTCAAGTAGGCTTCTTTGCTCAAAATGCTCAAATAATAATAAAAGATATATTTAATCTAGATGTGAGCATGCAAGTTTTAAGCCTCATAGGTGGTCTTTTGATGATGAGTACAGCTATTTATGGATATAAAGCAATGGAAAAATTAAGTGTGTATTCAGTACCATTCTTATTAATTCTTATGATGTTAACTATATTCTTGTCTTTTAAAGCAAATGGAATTCCAGTTGATGATAATATGAAATCGACTATGACATTTGCAGGTGGAGTTTCTCTATCAATGAGTATAATAATAGTTGGAGCAATAGTATCTCCTGATATAAGTCGCTGGGCTAAAAGTAGAAGAGATTGTGCACTTTCAAGTTTTCTAGGGATACAATTTGGAAATGCCTTTATGATAGTAGTATCAATAATATTAGTAAAATGTATGGGTACTTCAGATATTATGAGAATTTTTATTACATTAGGAATTGCTATACCAGGTATAATTGTACTTACATTAGCTCAATGGACTACAAATACAAGCAATGTATATTCTGCATCACTAAGTATAGCTCTTGTACTAAAAAAAGCTCCTGAAAAAGTATTAACTATAGTTCTTGGTGTTGTAGCAACTTTATTAGCTGTATTTGGAATATATGAAGGATTTATAGGATTTTTAAATTTACTTGGAATTGTTATTGCACCTGTTGGTGGTGTGTATACAGCAGAATATTATATAGTAAAACAAGAACTTAAAGGATTTGATAAGGGGATAGCATACAAACCAATAGTTAAACATTCAATAATATCTTGGATAATTGGTATATTAATAACATACCTTTCTACATATGGATTTATAACTCTTACTACTATAGCACCTTTAGATGGATTTATAGCAGGATTTATAATACAATCAATTATTGGGAAAGTGATTTGTTCATCAAAAAACAAACAAGAAGTAAAAAAAGCAGTTTAATGAAATATGCTTGTAAAGTATAAAATAAATTTGGATATGAGGAGAAAGTAACATGAGATTTTTAACAGAAGAAAGCGTGGATAAAATAGCAGTTGGCGCAGCAGTGCTTGGAACTGGAGGAGGAGGAGACCCATACATAGGTAAATTAGTTGCAAAACAAGCAATTAAAAAGTATGGGCCTGTAAAAGTGATTAGTTTAGATGAACTAGAGGATGATGCTTTAGTAGTACCAGTATCTGGTATGGGTTCTCCTGTAATTACAATAGAAAAATTACTTTCTGAAGTGGAATTAACTACTCCTTTAGAGATAATGGAAAAATTATTGAATAGAAAAGTTGATGTTATAATTCCTATAGAAATAGGGGGAATAAATTCACTTATGCCAATAGCAGTTGCTGCAAAAAAAGGGCTTCCTATTTTGGATGCAGATTCTATGGGTAGAGCGTTTCCGGAAGCTCAAATGGTAACTTTTTATCTTGAAGGGTATGAAGCCTCACCTGCTGTAATGGCTGATGAAAAGGGTAATTCAGCTATCCTTTATCCTGTTGATGGAATTTGGTCAGAAAGATTGGCTAGAACTTTAACAGTAGAGATGGGAGGAAGTTCTTCTATTAGTGACTATAATTTAAGCGGAGCTCAAGTCAAAAAAGCTGCTATAGGAAATACCTTGACTATAGCTGAAACTATAGGAGGATTTTTACTTGAGAATAAGTCAGACTCAAAAGGTGCTATTGAAAATATATTGAAAGAATTAAAAGGATACAAATTATTTGAAGGAAAAGTAGTTGATATTAAAAGAGAGTTAAAAGGTGGGTTTACTAGAGGGCATGCATTTTTTGCTGGAATTAATGGATATGATGGAGAATACTCTGTACTATTCCAAAATGAAAATCTAATTGCAAAAAAAGGTAGTACACCACTTTGTATTACACCAGATTTAATAGCAATATTAGATTTAGAAACTGGATTCCCAATAACTACAGAAAGAATAAAATATGGTTCTCGTGTGATGGTAGTAGCTTTTCCTTGTAATGAAAAATGGAGAACTAAAAAAGGAATTGAGACAGTTGGACCTGGATACTTTGGGTATGATGTAGAGTATAAAACAGTAGAAGAATTACAAGGAAAATAAAAATTTAGGGGGAAATTTTGATGTATCGTGTAGGAATTGACGTTGGAGGAACAAATACAGATGCTTGTATACTGGATAAGGAATTAAAAGTAATCCATTCAGTTAAAGTAGCAACTACAAAAGATGTTGAAACTGGTGTTTATAATGCCTTAAAAAAAGTTATAGATGAAAGTAAAATTGACCATTCATTAATAAAATATGCTATGCTTGGTACAACTCACTGTACAAATGCAATAGTAGAAAGAAAAAGGCTTAATAATGTAGCAATGATAAGAATAGGAAAGCCAGCAACCACTGCCATTTTACCATTTATAGATTGGCCAGAAGATTTAAGAGAAAAAATAGAATTAGATTCAATATTGATATCTGGTGGTTATGAGTTTGATGGAAGAAAGATAAATGAACTTTGTAAAGATGAAGTAGTAGATTTTTGCAATAAGATAAAAGGTAAGGTAGAAAGTGTTGCAATAAGTGGAGTATTTGCTCCTGTAAATAAGCAACAAGAAGAAGAAGTTGCAAAATGGGTTAGAGAGATTCTTGGGGATATTCCAATATCCTTATCAAATGAAATAGGTAATATAGGTATCCTGGAAAGAGAAAACGGAGCAATTTTAAACTCTGCATTGTCTAGAGTAGGTAAGGCTGTTTCTTTAGGATTTGAGAAAGCATTGAAAGATTTAGGAATAGATGCAGAAATATATTTTAGTCAAAATGATGGAACATTAATGAATTTAGAATACACAATGAAGTATCCTATTTTCACAATTGGATGTGGAATAACAAATTCTATAAGGGGAGCATCCTTTTTATCAAAAGTAAAAAATGCAATAGTACTAGATGTTGGAGGAACTACGAGTGATTTAGGTGTATTATACAATGGATTTCCTAGAGAATCTTCAATTCCTGTTACAATTGGAGGAGTACATACAAACTTTAGAATGCCAGATGTTTTAACCATTGGACTTGCTGGGGGAACTTGTGTAAAAGGTGAAAAAGATAATATAAAAATAGGTCCTGAGAGTGTAGGGTATAGAATAACTGAAGATGCAATAATATTTGGTGGTGATACTTTAACTTTATCAGATGTTGTTACAAAGTTAGGCATGGCATTTGAGGATAGAAAAAGTAATGTTGAAAATTTAGATAAAGATTATTGTGATGATGTATATAAAAAAGTAATTTTAAAACTAGAAGATGCTGTAGACCAAATGAAGACTAGCCAAAATGATGTTGAATTAGTTTTAACTGGTGGAGGAAGTATAATTGTCCCAGAAAAACTAAAAGGCATAAGTGATGTTATAAGACCTCCTCATTATACCGCAGCAAATGCTATTGGTGCGGCTTTAGGGCAAATAAGTGGAGATGTAGAAAAAGTGTACAGTTTAGATAAAATGTCTAGAGAAGATGCTATAGAAGATGCAAAACAAGAAGCCATAAATAAAGCTTTAAAAGCAGGTGCTAAAAAGGATACTATAGAAGTATTAAATATAGAAGATGTTCCACTTGCATATCTTCCAGGTAATGCACTCCTTATAAAAGTAAAAGTTGTTGGAGATTTGATATAATTTAAAGAAAATTTAAGTGCTTTTAAATATGTTTTAGATATAAAAAAATCGGTGCATAGTTTGTACCGATTTTTTATCTTTATTAGTAGAGAACTCGTTTTTTTGCTTCTGCTATAGCTCTAGCAGCACTTTTTGCTTCGATTCTTTTTTCTTCTTCTCTTTTAAAAGCATTTATTGTATCATTTAAATTTTTATCGTGTTCATTTTTTTCTTTGTCTTCGTTTTCTCTGTAAACTAATACATAATCTATTATTGATTCATTTATTATTTGAGATATACTTTTATTTTCATTAATTCCTATTCTTTTAACTTCTTTAAGTAATGTTTCATCAATGTGAACCGTTGTTTGTTTTGTATTTTTTGCCACCTTAATCACCTCTTAAAAAAATTTTAACATTAAAATTTTTTATAGTCAATAAATTTTAACATTAAAATTCTTTAAAAGTTTTTATTTGTTTTTCTAAAACTTTCTATTTTGCTTATCATATTTTTTTTTATATTTTCGCCTAATACAGAAGATTTTAGTCTAGGATTTTCAATATGGTCATAAATTGGTTCTAGGAATTCAACTTCAACAGGAACAGAATTAATTTTACCAATAGGTTGATATCCTTCATAAGTATCTTTTGAATTTTTTATGACTAATGGAACAATAGGACACTTTGCTTTATATGCTATTTTTAAGGCTCCACTTCTAAAATCTGATACTAGTGAATTTGGTTCTTTAATCCATGTTAAATCCCCTTCTGGAAACACTGCCATACTCTGGCCTGTAAGTATATTTTGTGAGGCTTCAGCAATACTTTTAATCCCTTCTCGATTATTTTTTCTGTTTACATATACACATCTTAACAACTTTGCCCATTCTTTAAATATAGGTATATTTCTCCAAACTGGCTCATCTGCAATTACACATCCAATTGGTCTCTCTACACTTGCTGCTAGGATAAAACTATCAAGCATACTTGAGTGATTTACAACAAATAAGATTGGTTCTTTTGGTAATGTTTCTTTGCCAAGTATATTAAGGTCTATATTTACTATATCTAAAGATTTTTTAGCTTGTTTTTGCATAAATTCAAATTTTTCTTTTAAGCTAAATTTATCTGGATTTTTTTTGATTTTTATAAGTTTAGGTATAGAAGATGTAAAGCCTATGAGTTGATATGTAGCAAATTTTAAGTAATTATTCATAAAATTATCTCCTTAAAATAAAATTGTTTATTACTGTAAAGATTTTAACATAAAATGAAATTTAAGTCTATTTTAATTGGGATTTATAACTTACATTTAAAATAGACCTATTTTGAAATTTTTATACTTATAATTTTATTAATAAAACTATATTAATAATGTAGTATTCTATTAGATTAGCTAAATAACCTTTAAATATTATTTTGTATAATATAAATAGAAGAATCCAATATAGTATTGTTTTAAATTTTATATTATGCTAAAATTTATTTGTATTTTATAAATTACAAAAATATATAGTTTAGTTTTCTAGGGTTCCGCATTTTATAATGGGCAGGTCCAAGAGAAAACGCACGGTTATTGTGTACACGGAAGGATAAAAGCCTGGGAGATATTTAATAATATTTCTGTAGGCTTTTTTATTTTTATATATTTTAAAGTTGAGGAGGTATTCTAATGAAAAAATTTGTTGTTGAGAATGAGTTTTGGAACCTATTTCCTAGTTCAAAGATTGGAGTTGTTATTTGTCAGGACATAGACAATTCTATAATGGATAAAGAAGAATATAAGGAAATGATTTTGCAGGGAGAAGAATATGCATTAAAACACTTGAAGGATGTAGAATTTAGCAATAACCAAGTAATTAAAGTATGGAGAGAAGCATTCAAAAAATTTAAAACGAAAAAAGGAGCAAGGTCATCTATTGAGGCATTGTTAAAAAGAGTTCATAATGGAAATCATATAGCAACTATTAACCCCTTAGTGGATATTTACAATTCTATTTCACTAAAATATGCATTGCCTTGTGGTGGAGAAGACATAGACAAATTTATAGGAGATATTAGGTTGACTAGAGCAGTTGGAAATGAAGAATTTATACCATTAGGAGCAGGGGAAAACTCATCTCCATATGAAGGAGAAATAGTTTATAAAGATAATGGTGGAGCAATTTGTAGGTGTTGGAATTGGCGTGAAGCAGTGAGAACAATGCTTACTGAAAATACAAACAATGCCTTTTTATGTATTGAATTAGTAGATGAAAGCAGATTTGAAGAATTTGAGAATGCTTTGAATGATTTAGTGAAAATAGTTCAAGAAAATTTAGGTGGAACATGTAAAATTTCCATTTTAGATATTAACAATAAAGAAGTATCAATAAATTAATTTGAGGGAGTGTAGAGTAATGAGTAGTTTTAGTTATAAAGATATTTATATTGAGGATGGCAAAAGAGTATTAGAAGTAAACATACTTCCTGAAAAGTATTGTAATTTTGATTGTATATTCTGTCCTATTGGAAGGTCATATAATAAAGTAGATACACCTCAATCATTTGACAAGATTGATGACTCACTTAGAGAATTAGAACGTATGATAGAAAAGTATAAAGCAGAACTAGTTTTCATTAATTCAAAAGGAGAAGCCCTATTGAATGATAAAGTTTGTGATGTAATTGAGTTAGTAAAACGTAAAAGAGTGCCTGTACGATTACTTTCTAATGGATATTTATTAGGTAAAGATGAATATATAAAAGTAGCCAATATGTGTGATGAAATTATTGGAGAGATAAAAACAATATCGGAAAAAGATTTTCAAAAAATTCAGAGACCAATTGTAGGGTATACTCTAGAAGAATATATTTCAAATATGATTTTATTTAATAAACAGTATAAAGGAAAATTTATTTTAGAAGTAACAATTATCAAGGGATATAATGATAATGAGGAATCTATTAATAAGATAAAAAGTATTATTGATGAATTATCTCCAAATAAAGTGATTATTGAAAGAATGAACGATGAAAAATTTAAGCAAAAATTTGGTATATCTAATGAAAGGTTTGATAAAATTTCAAAAACATTATTAAACTTTTGAAAACATTAATGAAAAATGTTTATATATGAAATAAAAATCTAATAGAGTTAATCTATTGGATTTTTTTATATACAACATACTATATATCCTTACTGAATTAACTTTTATTTATGAAGATTATTTTATATTTAGAAGAGGGCTTTTTTCATTTGTCCAAACAATATTATTTACTTAATTAATAATTATCATATATATTATCAATAAAAAAAGACTCTTAAAAGAGTCTTTCCGAAAAAATCTATATAATTATAATATAGTTATGTTTTCTGCTTGCTGACCTCTAGCACCTTTAACTATATCAAAGCTTACTTTTTGACCTTCTTCTAATGATTTAAATCCTGAAGTTTGTATAGCTGAGAAATGAGCAAATACGTCATCTCCACCGTCTACTGTTATAAAACCAAATCCTTTTTCGTTGTTAAACCATTTCACTATTCCATTATTCATTAAAAATACTCCTATTAACCTATATCAAGATATACTTGATTTAATTGTGTATTACTACAAATACTATTGTATCACAGATTAATAAAAATGTCTACTTAATTGTAATTTTTAGTTAACATTTTTTGTTTATCCTTAACCATAAAAAAATTAAAAAGCTTTGTATTGCTATATATTAGTGAAAATGTAGATAAAATACTTTACTGACATTTAACTGACATAAATATTAAAATCTAAAATTAAGAGATTTAAAAATCAATGTTTATTTGCAAAAAAAATAGATAGCTATTATTTTATATTGAATAATAGCTATCTATCTTAGAGAATATATAATTATGTATTAAAGTAATAGTATAATATTTATATATAAGATAAAATATATAAATACTATACTATTATAAAGCTAGAGAAGCCCATTTTTCACATTGAGAAATTCTTTTTCCATCATCACCTTGCTCTTTATCGTATGCAAATTGAGTTAATATTTCACATGGAAATGTGTCACATAGGCCACAATGTGTAAGATTTTTATTCTCACAACATGATTTTACAGGACATTCTTCAGACCAAAAAGGTTTATCAATATTTGTACATCCAGCGCAATTTACATCTTCCTTATACTTACATTCACAACACAAAATTCCACATCTTGATTCTATCATTTTAAATCACTCCTCAAATATAAACTTTATATAATTATATGTTAAAATTTATATTTCTCATTGTAAAAATCAGACAAATTTTTTATATAGGTTGTTGGATTAACACCACAAATAGATTTAAAATCATTTATAAAGTGAGATTGGTCATAATAACCTATATTTTGAGCTAAAGTTGTAAATGACATCTTATTACTTTGTATTTCTTGTAGTGTCATGTTTATACGTAATAATCTAAGGTATGTCTTAACACTCATACCAAGAGAATTATTAAAAATCCTATTTAAATGGCGTTCACTATAACAACTAATTTGAGCAATATTTTTAACAGACATGATAGAGTTTTGTTTTCTAGCATCTATAAGAATTGGTATTGTTAAATCTTTTATATTAGATTTAAATAAGTACGATAAAAATAACCTATCAAATTGTTCAATGAGTTCTTTAAGAGTACTGGACTTTTCAAAGATAGAATTAGTTTCCAAATCAAGTTGAGTGTTAAAATCTTTAACAGGAATTATTAAATCGGCTGATTCTATTTGAGGAAAACCTGTCAAATAGTATACTCCACATGGAAGAAATTCAACAAATACCCTAAAGAGTATATTTTCTATATCGTTTTTTACAATAGTAGTTTTTGTTGTAGCACCCCAAAATTTGCTATTTATACCTTTTTTACTAAATTCAAATACCATACATCCACTTGCATCAGGTATCAATGTCAGGTTTTCTATAGAATTTTTATCTGGAACAGTTATTGTATAATGGGCTATATATGGTCTTAATAATTTGTGTGGTGAAATATATATATCATGATTGCAATTTTTTAACATGTTTTTAATTTTTTCTATCATAAATATGTCCCCCTGATACTATTTAGTGATAAATAGATTAGTTTAATTTTAATATTTTATATAATAAAACATTCTGATAAAAAAGTTTCATTGAGAGTATAAAGTATATAGAATAATTATAAAATAAAGTCTAAAAATGTACAATTATTAAAAAAATTATATGCGCTCATGAAATTGGCATGTTGGATATAGTTAGGTATAAATTAAACACAGAAAATAATAGTGTTACTTTTATAATAGATACATATAAAGATATTTTTAAGAATAAAATTTATTATTAAATAAAAAATAAGGGGAGAGTGATTTAATAGAATGGCATCAAAACAAACACCAAGAAATAATTTAGAAAAGTTTTTAAGAATAAGGGTTCTGTCACATACAGGCGACAAAATACATATAAAATTACCTGTAAATTTTGCAAAGAGAATGATTGAAAATAATGCTTTAGATTTGTTTAATGGAAAAGATGATGTAGTTGATGGTAAAAAAGTTACTGAAATATTAGTTAAGGCATTTGATTATGATTTGACTGGAGAAGTGGTTCATCTAGAAAGAAAAAATGGGGATATTATTAAAGTATCAATTGTTCAATCAAATTAATTTATAGAAATTTCAATTTGATGTAATTATAAAAAACTATATAAAAAATTAATTATTTTATCATATTAAAAGCTATATAAATTTGTTATTTTGCAAATTTATATAGCTTTTTTAAGTATTCTTATTATGTATGGTAGGTATAAAAAGTGGTATATTTATATAAGTTAAGTTTTCTGTATTGTCACTTGTAATATATACCTTAGAAGTATTTTGAAAGTTAAAAAACTGGCAGTATATTCTATTTTTCTATTTAAAATGATATAATATATCTACTAAGAGGGAGGAGGACAAAATTTTGAAGTTAAAATCCTTTCAATTGATTCTGATTGTTTGTATGATTTTTCTTTCTTTTCCAATAGAAATTAACTCTGCTTCAGATAGGGTTCCAGTTAAAGTCGGGTATTATGATGATGGCGATTATATGAGTCGAAATGAAAATGGAGAGTATATAGGATTTAATTTTGAATACTTACAAGAAATTACTAAGTACACTAACTGGAAATATGAAATAGTAGATTGTAAAAGTTGGGAAAATGCTTTTGAAATGTTAAAATCAGGTGAGATAGATGTTCTTCCTAGTGTCTATTATACAAAAGAACGCACAAAAGAAATGCTTTTTCCAACCCTACCAATGTGTAATATCTATACAACTTTAAATGTAAGAGTGGACGATACTCGTTATGATTATGAGGATTTTGATTCTTTTCAGGATATGAAAGTAGGTATTATTAGTAATAGTAAGGATGCTGAAAACTTTAAAGAATATTGTAAAACAAATGATTTTGAAGTTCAAATTATATCTTATAAAGAAACAGATGATTTGTTAAGAAATTTAAAAAATGGAAATCTTGACGGTGTTGCTATAACACATCTTGGTCGGACTAGTACATTTAAAAGTGTAGCACAGTTTTCTCCAGAGCCACTTTATACTGTGGTTTCAAATAAGAAGCTGGATTTATTATCTCAACTGAATTCTGCTTTGAATACATTGACACTTAGGAATTCAAGTTATGAAACAAAATTATACAATAAATATTTTTCTATAAGTACTGCTCAGAAGCCAGTATTTACAAAAGATGAGCAAGAATATATACAACAATCTGGTGAAATTTCAGCTGTGTATGATTCTACAAAGGCACCACTAGAATATGGTGATTCCAAAACAGGCGAGTTTTCTGGTGTGGTTGCTGATTTATTTAAGGAAATTACAAATAACACTGGGTTAAAATTTAGATTTATTTCTGCAAAAAGTTATAATGAAGCACTTCAAGTATCAAAAGATTCTAGCACATCTATAGTTTGTGGTATGGAAAACGATTATATTAATAACCAAAAAAACAATATAAGAACAACTCAGTATTATTTACGTGCTCCAGTAGTTTTAGTTAGTGGAGGAAAAGAAAATAAAATTAAAAAAGTGGCAGCTGTAAATGGTTCTTTAATTGGGAAAAATATTACTGAAGATGGGAAACTAGATAGAACTATAGAATATTATAATTCTCCAAAAGAATGTTTTGAAGCTGTATTAAAGAATAAAGTGGATGCTGTTTATGTAAATACATATATTGCAGATTATCTATTGTCCAATCCTCGTTATGAAAATTTTTCTGTTTCGACCTTGACAAACTATGCAGAAGAAATAAGTATTGGTATTTCTGATTCTGCAGATTCAAGGTTATTTTCTATACTAGATAAATGTATTCAATACATGTCAACAGAACAAATGGACAGAATAATTTTAAAAAATACAATAATTCAATATGATATAACTTGGAAAGATATTATTCATCAGCATCCAATGGCAATTATTGGAGGAGTTATTATAATAGCGGCTATTATTATTATACTTTTGAGTTTTCTACTTTTATTAAAGTCAAAAAACAATAAACGTATTGAGAGTTTGTTATACCGAGATAGTCTTACAGGAATTTGGAATTTAAATAAATTTTGTAAAGAAGCTATTAAGAGTTTAAGAAATGCAGAAAGCGGTTCATATGTGATTGTTTATTTAGATATAAAACAATTTCGAACGATTAATGACACTTTAGGATTTTCAGAAGGAGATGAAATACTTTGTGCATTAGCTAAAGCTTTACAAAATACTGTCTCTTTTGAAGAATCTTGTGCTCGCGTTTCTGCAGACCAATTTGTTATGTTATTAAAATACAATAGTTGGGATTGCTTAGAAGAACGTCTCTTTAAGATTGATAATCAATTAAATGATTGGGTAGAAAAAATGAGAAAAACTTACCAACTTATTCTTGTATTTGGCGTATACATAGTAAATGAAGTTGAAAAACATGATATATCTCTTATGCTTGACCTAGCAAATTATGCGAGAAGAAATACAGAAATAACTCACAAAAGTTGTGTTGTACTTTATGATATGACTATGAGAGAGGAAGGGTTACATCAAAGAAAC
Source organism: Clostridioides sp. ZZV15-6388 (assembly GCF_020657755.1). Lineage (NCBI taxonomy): Bacteria > Bacillati > Bacillota > Clostridia > Peptostreptococcales > Peptostreptococcaceae > Clostridioides > Clostridioides sp. ZZV15-6388. The sequence continues at coordinate 77,047 of NZ_JAGWCU010000008.1, forward strand.
CTAACAGATAGGATGCAAATAGCCTTAGAACATGGAGAGTTTGTTCCATACTTTCAACCAAAGGTAGATATGAATACAAATAAATTGGTAGGAAGTGAAGCACTGGTAAGATGGAATTATCCAGATAAAGGTATAATAAGTCCTGGAAAATTCATTCCTTATTTTGAAAAAAACGGATTTGTAGTAGAAATTGACTTTTATATCTATGAAGAAGTCTGCAAACTGTTAAAGAGATGGATGGATTTGGGATTAAATATTAGTCCAGTATCTTGTAATTTTTCCAGAATTCATTTTAATAATGAAAATTTCTCAGAAAGATTGATAGAAATAGCAGATTCCTATAAAATACCTCACAAATACCTTGAAATAGAAGTCACAGAAAGCATTTTTGTTGAAAATCTCAATCAGATTTTGAGTCATTTTAATCAACTAAAAGAATTAGGATTTCCTATTTCTATAGATGATTTTGGTTCTGGATATTCATCTCTTGGTTTATTACAACAATTTTCTGTTGATATAATTAAGTTGGACCGTACATTTATACAAAAAGGAATGCATGGTAGTCGTGAACAAGCTGTTGTGCGTGGAGTGGTAAATATGGCAAAAGAATTAAATATGAAAGTTATATGTGAAGGGGTAGAAAGTATAGAACAAGTGATAAGACTAAAAGAAATTGGATGTTATTTGGCACAAGGATATTTTTATGCAAAGCCAATGCCACAAGATGATTTTGAGCAATTATTAAAAAATCCCATACTGAAAATTAAATCAAATGTTTAAGATACTTGTTTATTATATAAGAGAAAAAGTAAAATACATATTCCAAATTTATATTAATTAAATTAAAAAAGCTATAAATAATAAAATTATTATTTATAGCTTTTTATTATATTAAGTAGTTAATTAAAATTAAATATAAATTGTAATCACTATATTTTTTGTTTAAGTTTTAAAACTTGCGTTACTATATTTGTTGAGTGGTCAGAAATTCTTTCTAAGTTAGTAAGTAAGTCAAGGTAAAGTACACCAGCATCAATTGTACAACTGCCATTATTTAATCTAATCATATGAGCATTTCTAAAAGTTTTTTCTAAGTAATTTACCTCATTTTCAACTTCTAAAACTTTGTTTGCTAATTCAAAATCTTTTACATCTAAAACTACTAAAGCATCCTTAAAGTTAGTCATAGTTTTATTGTATATTTCATAGATTTCTTTTATTGCACTATCAGAGAAGTTAACATTCATTTCTTTAACAGTCATAGCCAACTCAGCTATATTTTCAGCATGGTCAGATACTCTTTCGATATCATTTACTGTATTGAAAAGTAAATCTGTTCTAAATCGTTCATCATCTCTAAGTGGTTCTTTAGAAAGTTTTAACAAATAATTTAATATATCTTTCTGCAATTTATTAACAACTTTTTCAGACTCAAAAGTTTTCTTAATATCTTCACTACTTTTATTTAAAAAACCTGCAATTGAATGTTCTAAAGAGTTTGTGGCCTTATGTCCCATTCTAACGACTTCTTGTACAGTATTACCAAGTGCTATAGATGGAGTACTAAACATTCTTTCATCTAAGTACTTAGTATTGTTTACAACTTCTGATTCAGTTTCTTTAATAGGTATAAGTTTGTTTGCTAATTTAACTATGTATTTAGAAAATGGCAATAATATTATAACATTTGTAAGATTAAATAAAGTATGTGCATTTGCTATTTGTCTAGCTGTGTCAGTTGGGTTAAAATGAGTAACTATAGCTGATATAGGTTTATTTAAAACAAGCATAAATATTATTGTACCAATGACATTAAAACTTAAATGCATTACAGCTGCACGTCTAGCATTTCTATTTGCACCAACACTTGATAAAAGTGAAGTAACACAAGTACCAATATTATCTCCATAAAGTATAGGTAAAGCAGCTGATAGAGGAAGTATTCCTTGAGAAGCTAAAGCGATTAGCATACCCATAGAAGCACTTGAACTTTGTATGATACCAGTTATTGCAAATCCTGCCAATATACCAAGTATAGGATTTTTACTAAAATATAAAAGTGTATCAGTAAATCCCTTATATTCAGCAAGTGGAGCTACTGCATCTTTCATAAATTCCATACCTGTAAACAATATACCAAAACCAATAAGTATTTCAGCTAAGTGTTTTGTTTTTTGATTTGATGTAAATAAATAAAATACTATACCTATACCTAATGCAATTGGGGCGATTCCTTCAAGATTAAATGAAACTAGTTGGGCAGTAACAGTAGTACCTATATTTGCACCCATTATTACACCAATGGCTTGACTTAGATTCATTATTCCTGCATTTACAAATCCTACAACCATTACAGTAGTAGCACTTGAACTTTGTATGATACCTGTAACAACTGTACCTACCAATACACCCATAACAACATTACTTGTTAAGAGTTCGATGATTTTCTTTAATTTGTCTCCTGCCGATTTTTGTAAACCTTCTCCCATTAAACTCATTCCATAAAGAAAAAGTCCAAGACCACCGATAAGACTAATTGCTATATTCACGACATTTCCTCCCTTAAGAAATTAATAAATTTTTTATATGAATTATAAACTTTATTAACTAAAATTTATCGTTTCCATAATATAGAATAACAAATTTTGTCAATTTAAATATTAACGTTTTGTTAAGTATAGGTTAAGAGAATGTTAAATCTTTAAGTTGTTGTTAATTTGAGAAAACTTATATCATATAGTAATTTAAATACTTGAGGTGATATTTAGCATATTTTGGATAAAATTAACTTAACAAAGAATTAACTTTTTTCGTCAAAATATTTATAACTAAAAAATATCATCCTTTGCAGAATGATATTTTTTAGTTATAAATATTTTTATATTCAATTGGTGTAAGGTTGTTAAACTTTTTAAAAACCATACTATAATAATTTTGGCTATTGAACCCAACAAATACAGCAACATCTAAAATAGACATATCTTCTCGAAGTAAATATTTTTTACTTTTTTCGACTCGAACTTTATTGAGAAAATTAGTAAATGTATATCCACTTTCTTTTTTAAATAGGGAACAAAAATAACTTTTATTAAGTTGTAAATCATTACATATATCACTTACTGTTATATCTTCTGAGTAGTTTTTATGAATATAATCGATAGTTTTTTTTACATAAAAACTAAGAGCTGGTTTGTGTTTCATTTTATCATTACATATTTCTGATAAAAGATTTGATATATAATCTATACATGATAGAGGCTTAAATGGTATGTCAGAAAACTCAATATCATTATTAATGCATGATTTAAAAGGTCCTATAACAAAATAGCCATTAGAAATATCAAATTTATGTATCGGCATAATTAAAAATTGTATGTCATCGCAAAAACTTAACATTATATAGGACAAGTTTTTATTAGATATAAAATCTGTACTTTTTATATTATTGAATATGTTTAAACTAGAAAAGTACTTTTCTAGTTTATCATTGTAGCCAACGCTACAAAGTTCTTTTAAATCCTTATTAATCACTTTTGTTGGGATATTACAACAGTCAAAAAAATCATTAATGATAAGTTCTATATTATCTTTAAAACATTTCAAAAAATCACCTCATTTAAATTTATACAAATATTTTTATAAAAAAACAAATATAGTTAAGAATTTAAAAAACATATCGCGTAAAATAGTTATTGCGAATGATAATTAATTTCGTTAAATAATATTATGATGTAAGAGAGGTAAAAAGTCAATGAAAAAAATAGCTATTTATGGGAAGGGAGGAATTGGAAAATCAACAACAACTTCCAATTTATCTGCATCACTTTCTCATTTAGGATATAAGGTTATGCAAATAGGATGTGACCCTAAATCAGATTCTACTAAAAATTTAATGAAAGGAAAATTTATACCAACAGTTCTCGATGTCATGAAAGAGAAGAAAGATGATTTGAAACTTGAAGACATAGTATTTGAAGGATATGGTGGAGTATTATGTATTGAAGCTGGAGGACCAACTCCAGGAGTAGGGTGCGCTGGAAGAGGCATAATAGCGGCTTTCGAAAAATTAGAAGAACTAAAGGCCTTTGAAATATATAATCCAGATGTAGTAATTTATGATGTACTTGGAGACGTTGTTTGTGGAGGATTTTCAATGCCAATAAGAAATGGATTTGCAAATGAAGTGTATATAGTAACTTCTGGAGAAATGATGTCAATGTATGCTGCTAGTAATATATCTTTAGCTGTAGAGCAATTTAAAAATAGAGGATATGCCTCTTTAAAAGGACTCATATTAAATGCTAAAAATGTTGAAAATGAATTAGAATTAGTTGAAAAATTGGCTGATGAAATAAAAAGTAAAGTTTTTCACTATATACCAAGAAATAAAATCATGCAACAATCTGAGAATAATGGAAGAACCATTATAGAAGAAGATAAAGATAATGAAATGTCACAAGTATATATAGAACTTGCAAATAAGATTATACAAAGTAACTAGATAGATATAGGTTTAAATAGAAAATACAGTTTTAAAATAAAGTTTATTATGGAGGAAATTTTTATGAAATTTAAAAAAATATGCTCAGTATTTTTACTTAGCACATTAATATTAACAGGATGCTCAAAGCCGTCAAAGGATGAGTCTGCAAATAAGGAGTCAAATAACAACGTAAAAGTTGTCTCAGCCACAGTAGCAGCAACACAAGTATTGGATAAATTAGATGCTACTTTAGTAGGCATTCCAACGACTAAATCTGAACTACCAGAAAAATATAAAAATCTACCAGAAGTAGGACAAGCTATGAATCCTGATTTAGAAATTGTAGCATCTCTTGAGCCAGATGTATTTATAGTTGATAGTATGTTTAAAGAAAATGTTGAAAAGAGTATGAAAGAATATAACCTAGATACATTCTATTTTGAAACTGGAACATACACAAAGTTTCTTAAGAGCATAGAGAATTTAGGTAATAAAATAAATAAACAAGATGAAGCAAAAAAACTTCTAAAAGAGCTAAAAGGAGTAGAAGAATCTGTAGTAGAAAAGTCAAAAAAACAGGATAAAAAACCAAGGGTAGCTATTTTATTTGGTGGTGGAAATAATTTTATGTTAGCTACAAAGAGCTCATATCTTGGTGACTTGGTTAAAACAGTAGGTGCTGAAAATATAGCTGATAACTTAACAGATAGTGTGGATTCAGATTATATACAATTTAGCTTAGAACAAATTATAAAAGAAAATCCAGATTACATACTTAGATTTGCTCATGGGAATATAGAAGAGACTAAAAAAGCATTTGATGATTCTTTTGATAAAAATCCTGCATGGGATACATTAAGTGCAGTAAAAAATGGAAAAGTTATAGATTTAGACTCAAGTATATTTAATGTATCAGCAAATATACATGTCAAAGATTCAATAAATAAATTGGGAGATATCTTATATGGAGATAAATAAATTTTAGGTGAAGAATATGGATAATAAAAAAGTATTATTGATATTTGCAGGGTTGATAACTGTAATTATTTTATTAATTGTTTTTTCTACTGTAGGGAGTGTAAATTTAAGTATTGGGGAAATATTTGATGCATTGATAAATGAAAATAATGCAATGGTTACTACAATAGTTTATAAGATGAGGTTACCTAGAAATATTTTAGCAGCGTTAGTTGGTGCAAATCTAGCAGTTTCAGGATTATTGTTACAAGCTGTTATGAAAAATCCATTAGCAGACCCTGGTATAACAGGTATATCTACAGGAGCAAGTGTAGCTGCTATTATAATATTGCTTTTATTTCCACAATATACAAGTATGTTGCCAATAGTTGCTTTTATCGGAGGGCTCATATCTTGTGGAGTAGTATATTTGATGGCGTATAAAAATGGGCTTAGACCAGAGCGAATTATACTAGCTGGAGTAGCTGTAAACACTATATTAGGTGGTGTGATATCATATTTATCAACTATGTATAGTGAAAGAATTCAAAGTGCAATGTTGTGGTTAAATGGAAGTTTAGCCACAAAGACTTGGTTAGATGTAAATATGCTAATATGGTATTCTGTTATAGGATTGATAGGAGCTATTTTCCTTATCAGAAGTGCAAATGTACTACAATTAGGAGATGATGCAGCTACAAATCTTGGCTTCAATGTAAATAAAAGTAGGCTTTTAATCTCATTAGTAGCTATATTTTTAGCAGGTGTTTCTACTTCAATAGTTGGTGTCATCAGTTTTGTAGGTCTTATAGTACCACATATAACGCGTATGTTGCTTGGCAGTGACCATAAATATACGATACCATTTAGTATAGTACTAGGGAGTATAGTATTATTAATTGCAGATACATTAGCAAGAACAATAGGAGGCTCTATAGAGATTCCAGTAGGCGTTATTATGTCTATAATAGGGGGTCCATTCTTCTTATATTTATTAAGAAAGAGAGGCAGTTATTAATGTTCAATGTAAAAAATGTCAAAATAGGTTATGAAGATAAGATTATCATAGACAATCTGAGTGTGAGCATTAAAGAAAAAGAAGTGGTTTCTATATTAGGTCCAAATGGTTCAGGAAAATCTACATTACTTAAATCCTTATCTAGAATTTTGAAAATTAAACAGGGTGACATATATATTGGAAAGAGAAATATGAAGGTCATGAGTAATAAAGAAATTTCGAGAAAAGTGGCATTATTAGCTCAACATAATGCCTCCCTAAAGGATATAAAAGTAAAGGATTTAATATATTATGGAAGAATACCACATAAAGGTTTTTTTGAAAGCAAAAATAAAAATGATGAAGAGATAGTAAATTGGGCAATGAGAAATACAGGTCTTGAAACATATAAAGATAAAATGGTAAGCAATTTATCTGGAGGAGAAAGACAAAGAGTATGGTTAGCAATGGCACTTTGTCAAAAGCCAGATATACTTTTATTAGATGAACCTACAACATATTTGGATATATCTCATCAATTAGAACTAATGGAGCTTGTAAAAGATATAAATAAAAAATTTGGAATGACTATAATTATGGTTTTGCATGATATAAATCAAGCGAGCAAATACAGTGATAGACTTATTATTATGAATAATGGTGCTATAGTAGCGGATGGACATCCTAATAATGTAATAAGTGAAGAGATAATAAAAGATGTTTACAAGGTAAAATGTGATATAGATATAGACCCAATTAGCAAAAAGCCTAGAATTCATCCAATAATGTTATGTAGAAGAACTAGTAGTATATAAAATTTTAATATTTAAGATGACTATAGTTGAAAAAATATAAAAAGTAATATAAGTGTAACTTTAAATTTATAAAGTTGTATAAGTAATAGGATTGGAAAGGAAAAAGTATGTATACTTTAAATGTATTAAATAGATTAAAAGATATAGCGTATGATAAAGATATAAAATCTTTATCATATGCTGTGTTTCCAGGGACTCATTGTCCATTGTTTGGAGTTGTATTAACTGCATCATATATAAAAAACATGGCTCTTGTGATAGTAGGAACAAATGAATGTACTTATTATAGTAAAAATTTTGCATATCATAGACAGTCTGGTCAAGATAGTGTTTATTCAGTAGTCTTAAAAGATAAAGATATAGTTTTTGGTGCAGAAAAAAAAGTAATAGAAGCTGTAAATTATATTTCAGAAGTTGAAAAATTTGATGCAATAATGATAGTAACTACATGTGTACCAGAATTAATAGGTGAGGATTATAATGCTTTATCTGAGGAATTGGAAGAACTGATTGGTGTACCTGTTTTAACAGTTAATACCGAACATTATACATGTAATTCTCATATAATTGGAATGACAAGAGCTTTAAAGAGTTTATCATCAGTTATGGAGAATTATACAAATAAAAAAGGTGTTAATATTTTAGGGCATAGACAAGAGCATGTAGAAGATACAGAGCTTGTAAAGTTACTTTCTAAAGAAGGTGTAAAAATAAATTGTGTAATACCATCTAAATGTACTATAAGAGATATAAAAAGTGCATCTAGTGCTAAATTAAATATAGTAACAGATATGATAGCATTGGATTTAGCAGAAGATATGAAAAATAAATTTGGAATAGAATACATATATTTTGATAAAAACATGAAAGAGTCAATTATAATGGAAAACTATAATAAACTTTGTAACATTTTAGATATAGATGTACAAGATGAATTATTAGAGCAAAGACAAAGATATAATTTGTTATTGAATAAATGTAGACTTCTAATGGAAGGTAAAAAGCTAATTTATGGGAATACACCAATGATGGCATTTGAAACAGTGGATTTCTTAACAGAATTAGGGTTAGTGCCAGAATTTATAAAAGTGCGTGAACTTTATGAACAAGATAGTTTATTTAAAGACAACATAATAAAAAAAGGACACAATCCATATGTAAGCAGAATTGCAAATATAGCACCACTTAGAAGTTTGTATGATACTATAAATGCAGATATTTATATAGGTCATGAAAGTCCAATGTTATTAAAAGAAAAGGGACTTATGCAAATAACGTTAGACGAACATGCACAAAAAATAGGATTTGAGCTTCCAATAGGCATAATGGAAACTTTAATTAAATTATTTGATGTGGAGAAAGTTACAAGAAAGGAAGTGATTTAATATGGAAGTATATAAATATTTTCCAAATCCTTCTGATAGAATGGGAATAATATTTACAGTATCATCAATAAGCGAAGCCTGTGTCATAGAATTTGGTCCATCAGGAACAACTCACTATGCTATAGAAGCAATTGGAAGTTTAAATGGACAAGACAAAGCAAAGATTTATTCAACTCATATGAGTGAAAGCGATGTTACGTTTGGAAATTATGATAGATTAGAAAAGGCTATAATTGAAATAGATAATAATATTAAACCCAAGTATATATTTGTAATGGCTTCATCTGTATCTTCTATTATAGGTGTGGATATAGTAGGAATCTGCAATATTATAAGTGATTCCGTAAATTGTAAGCTAATCCCAATCACAACAGGTGGATTAAGAGAAGATTATAATCAAGGAGTTGAAGATTTTTTTTATATATTAGCAAAGGATGTAGTAAAAGAGAGCAATGAAAAAATTGATAGCTTTAATATAATTGGATGTAATATAGACCAATATAATTTTTTATCAGATTGTGAAGAAATTAAAAGGATGATAAAGACTTTTTTCAAAAAAGAAGTAAATGTAACCTTTACATCATACACATCAATTGAGGAAATAGAAAATGCATCTAAGTCTAGTCTAAATATAGTACTTAGGAAAGAAGGTATCAAAGCAGCAACTTTTATGAAGGATAAGTATAATATACCTTATGTGTATAAAAAGCCTTATGGAATAAAAAATACTGAAGAGTTTATTAAAGACATACAAAAAGTAACTATGTGGCATTTGAATAAAAGTGCTTATGAAGCTGAAGTATCTAGCATAAAAAGACAAGTATTTAATATAAAAAGGAAGTTTTATTTTTATGAGGGAAGCAAAAAATGTGCTGTATTTGGAGATTATGACACTGCTTTAGGGTTTAAAGATTTATTAAATGAATTAGGTCTTGAAGTTGATAGAGTTAACATATTACATAATACAGATTGTAAGGACGAATCCGTATATATTGGAAATAATGAGTTAGATAGAAACAAATATTTAAAAGAAAATGAGTTGTTGGTTTTATTTGGAGATGGTACTAGTATTGATATGAATCATAATTCAAAGTTAGATATACAGATAAGTAATCCAAACTTAAAAAGTGTAAATATATATCCATATACACCATTTGTTGGATTAAGAGGAGTGCTTTACATAATTGAAAGAATACTTAATATATCACTATAAGATAGATTTATTAAAAGGTTAATGCATATTTTCTCACAATAATTTATGAATTCTGTTAGGATTTGTAGGATATGGGATATAATATAAATAAGTAAATTTTGTAAGAAGAGAATTTATTTGCTTTATTTTAATTATGTTGGAGAAGTGGGGGAATAGGTTATGGAAAGACTAATGGAGCTTTTAGAAAGAAAATTTTTAAAAGATGTAGAACTCTTAGAATTGGAAGATATAGAAAATGTAGTAGAGTGTAAAATGACACAGCCATACAATGCTCACTATAATGAATATCTAGTAAAAGTGAAAAATGGAGATATGATAGAAGAATATTTTGTGTATTTAAAACATAGATAGATGTAAAAGAGGTGTGTATTTTATTTGTAATATTACAAAATAAATACACACCTCTTTTTTTAGTGTTAAAGTGTAAAACTATAAAATTTTAATTTATATCTATTTAATATTTTCAACAATATCAGTTAATACTGAGTCTAAATCATTACTAATTTCTGTAACACCATTATGAGTAATATCTATGATTTCTTTAGTCATAGGAAGTTCACCTAGAAGTTTTAAATCTAAGTCATTTAAAAACTTTTCAGTAGAGTCACCATCAAATAATTTGATTTTTTTAGAACAATCAGGACATTGAATATAACTCATATTCTCAATAACTCCAAGAACGTTTATGTTCATTTTTTTAGCCATATTAACAGCTTTTGATACAATCATAGATACCAAATCTTGAGGAACTGAAACCATAACTATTCCACTTATAGGTATAGATTGCATAACTGTTAATGCAACATCTCCAGTTCCAGGGGGCATGTCTATAAGTAAATAATCTAGTTCTTCCCAAAGTACATCAGTATAAAATTGTTTTACAACTCCTCCAACTAGAGGTCCTCTCCAAACAACAGGCTCATTTTCGTCATCTATCATAAGATTTATAGACATTACTTTTATGTTGTTTGAATTTTCTACAGGATAAATATAAGAACCATCAGAATAAGCTTTTACATTTTTTAGACCCATAAGTCTAGGAATACTTGGTCCTGTTATATCAGAGTCTAATATACCAACTTTGTATCCCATTTTATTTAGTTTATTAGCAAGTAAAGCAGTTACAGTCGATTTACCAACTCCACCTTTCCCACTCATAACACCAATTATTTTTCCAAATTTATTGTTAGGGTTATTTTCAATAGAACAATTTGATTGACTATTACAATTTCCCTTTGATGGACATGAATTACAATCTGCCATATTTATTACCTCCAATTTTTAGTATTTATTAGATTATTTGTAACCTACATATACTATTTTAGTACAATTAAACAATAAAGTCATTATTTAAAAGCAACTTAGAATATTTTCTATTAAGCAAATAGTAATTTATTATAAAAAAAAGAAGGTAATAAAAAAATATAACCTTCTAAATAAAATGGTTGTTTCAATTGACCTATAGAGTTTAATCATATAAATATATAGGAAATATTTCAATATATTATACATAAATGGTCATTTTATAAGTATAACTGGAAATTATATATATTTTTTATAGAAGTTTGTTGAAAAACAATTAAAAATCATGAAGAAAAAAGATATAATTAGAAATGTAGTGATAAATTTAAAAGTGTGGTAATAAATATTTTACTAAGAATGATAACATTGAAATATTTTAAATAATATCAGGAGGAATATAGATGGAAATAAAACCAAGAAGTGCAAAAGTAGAAGAGTTTGATAAAGTAACAGGATTAATAAACTATGTGTTTAGAGTATCAAGAAATTATAAGCCAACTATGGTGGAAGAGTTTCCCCTTTTATTGAATAAAGATAACATAGAAAATATGATTATAATATCAGAAAATGAAAAAGTAGTTTCAGATGTAAACTATTTGGTACAAGATGTATCTATTCAAGGAAATAAACTAAAGGTTGCAGCTATAGGTGGAGTATGCACACATCCAGATTATGAGAAGAAGGGATATTCATCTAAAATACTAGATAAAGCAGAAGAAAAAATGTTTTCTGATGGTGTAGATGTTTTAATTATTTCAGGGACAAGAAGTTTATATAGTAGAAGAAATTGCAGTGTAGTGAAGAGTTTCTATAAATATACAATAAAGCCAGAAAATATTGAAATACCATATGAAATAGTTGAATTTGATGAAACTAATTTTGAAAAAGATACTGATTTAAATAAAATGATTGAATTATATAATCAAAATAGTACTAGATTTATAAGAACAAGAGATGAATTTAAAAAATTATTACATGCAGCTACTATTGCTTGGGGACCAATTAATTATAAGAAAGTATTTATAAAAGATAATAATAACATAATAGGATATTTAATAATAAGAACAATAAAAAAAGAGTACTCTATTGTAGGAGAAGTAGTTGAACTAGGATTGAATAATATAAATGTTGAAAATGTATTAAAATATACTACGAATAAATTTGGTTTAGAGTATTTAGACTATAAGGTACATGTAAGAAATCTAAAAGACCAATTAGAATGTAATGAATTAAAGTCTTTAGATTATCAACAAGGAACAATTAAAATAATAAATTATAGTAAATTATGCAACAATTTAAAAGGTTATTTTAATCAATATGTAGATTCTGAACTATTAGAGCATATTGAATTTAAACAAGTTGAAAATAAATATATCATCAAATATAAGGAAGAGGAGCTTATAATAGAAAGCTTAGATAAACTTAATAAGCTATTTTTTGAAAGAAATGAAGAACAACACAATGAATTTAAACATTTGAAAAATATATATGAATTTACTACAAAAGTATTTCCTATAGATTTTCCATGGACTGCAAATTTAAATTATCAATAATTATTATACTTTTAACCTAAGATTTGATAAGAAATGTTCTTAAAGTATGAACTAATTTTTTATTGAATGTTAGGAAAGTGCTTTTATGAAGGAATTGGAAAGGATGAGTATTATATGGACATACTTGAAAAAATAGAAGAATGTATATTAAATATGGGTGTAAATAATATAGAAGATTTAGTAAAAGACGCTATAGAGAAAAATATTAATGTAGAAGATATATATGAATATGGGTTAAACAAGGGTATGATAGGTGCTTTAGACAAATTTGAGAATAAAGAATACTATCTTTCAGAAGTGATAGTATGTACAGATGCATTAAATAAAGGTATTAATCTCTTGAAGGGAACTGGCAAAATAAAAGAAAAATCAAAGGGAGTAATTTTAATGTCTGTAGTAGAAGGTGATACTCATGAGATAGGAAAAAATATTGTAAAAGTAATGGTTGAAGCCACTGGATACAAAGTAATTGATTTAGGTGTAAATAGAAAAAGCGAAGATATAATAGAAGAGGCTATAAAAAACAATGTAGATATAATAGGTTTATCTTCAATGATGACAACGACGATGGAAAACATGAAATCAGTAATAAATAGGCTTAACAGACTTAATCTAAGTAAAAGGCCAAAGGTAATAATTGGTGGAGGTCCTGTAAGTATGGATTTTGCAGAAGAAATAGGTGCAGATGGATATAGTCCAAATGCTCCAAAAGCAGTTAAATTAATAGACAAACTTATAGGAGGAGAAATTTAGAATGTTTTCAGATATGACTTTATTGCAATATATAAATAGTGAAGATAGAGGATTTTTCCTGCCCGATATGGGTACAAATGGTTTGTTTTTGATAAATAAAAAAGCATATGAAGTATATGATAGTGTAGATATACAATTGGAATTAGCAAGAACTATGGATAAATATTTTGAATCAGATTTTATATATTCATTTTGTGATGGGATTACATTTTGCGAGACTCTGGGATTAGAGACACTAAGACCAGATTATGATTTTCCAAGTGTATTGACACATACAATAACAGATAGTGAAAAGTTAAGAAAATTAGATGTGCCAGACCCATATACAAGTGGACGTATGCCACTTAATCTAGAAAGCTTATCACTAATATCAAAAACTATAAAAAAACCATTATATGAATCAATACAAGGTCCATTTACTCTTGCGGGTCAATTAGCTGGGGCTACACAACTTTTGAGGTGTATAATAACTGATAAAAAATTTGTGGAGGAGTTATTAGAATTCACTACTGAGTTAGTAAGGAGATATGCTGTTGCTGCAAATAAAGCAGGTGCAAAATATATTTCAATAGCAGAGCCAACATCAGTAACTTTAAACAAAACTAGATTTGATGAATATATAGTAAAAAATTTAAATAAAGTATATGATGAACTTGATTGTTGGAAAGGTATGCATATATGTGGAGATACAAGAGAGTTGTTAGATAATATGTTGAGTTGCAATATAGATGCAGTAAGTTTAGACCAAATTCTAGACTATGAAGAGATTGCACCAAGAATTCCAAAAGATATAGTTTTAATTGGAAATTTAGACCCAATAAAACTTCTTGGACGTTCCACACCTGATAAAATAACAAAAGAAACACTAAAGTTGTTAAAAAAGATGAGAAAGTATGACAATTTCTTATGCGATTTTGGTTGCAACTGTTTAAATACAACACCAGTAGAAAATTTACAAGCAGCCATAAAGGCAGGGAGAATTAGTTATAAAGAATTAGATAGGATTGATATGAATGAGTTGGAATAACAATGAAAATATGCCTTATTTAGAATATATAGATTTAGAAGATATTTATATAAATAAAGATACAGTGCTAAAGTTTTTGGGATATTCGAATAGAAAAGTTCCAGAAATGATTAATGAAATAGTTGAAGAAGAAATAAAAAGTATAAAAAGTATATTGAATATTAAGGTTTATGCAAGTGAAATTGATATTGATAAAATGCCTAAAGAGTGTAAAAAGGCATTTGCCATTTTATATACTATAGGAGATAAAATTGACATTAAAATGAACGATTACATGAAAAATTGTAATATGATGGCAGGTTTGGCACTAGATAAAATAGGTATAGTGTGCTTAGACTACATCAACGAGAAAATAAAAATGTATTTAAAGGAAACCTATAGTAATCTCAATATATCATATGAGATATATCCAGGAGATAAAGATTTTAAAGTTGAAAACCAAAAAAATATTTATGAATATGTAAAAAATAAATACGATAATCTAGAAATAGAAATCAATGATTATCATCAATTATCTCCTATAAAAAGTGTTGCGATGCTTATTTTAATGGGAGATAAAGAAAACACTGAATCAAGATGTAGTAAATGTATTAGAAAGTGTTTTTAGAAATTTTTACAAGATTAAAGTTGATATTGGTAAGTTGCAATAATTTTTTTAGCTAGCATATCTTTAAGCTAAAAAAATTATTGCAAAATAATAAGATTCTACTTGATATACTCATACTTACAGATTATAATAAATTTTTTAATTCAATGAGAGTATTTATTTCATAAGTGGGTATAGAACTAGTATGATTTATACTGTTATTGGAGTTTAGCCAACAAGTATCTATTCCTGAATTTATTCCTCCTAATATGTCTGAAGTTAAACTATCACCAATCATCAAAGCAGAAGTTTTATCATAACAGTTAAACTTCTTAAATGCATATTTAAATATTTCAGGATTTGGTTTTGATACTTTTACTTCTTCTGATACAATCATTCCATCAATATATTCTTTTATTTCTGAGTTTTTAAGTCTATTATTTTGGACTTTAGAAATTCCATTTGTTATTATGATAATTTTGTACTTACTTTTAAGATATGATAATACATCAAGTGTACCTGGCATTAAAAAAGTACATTCTGCCAAAAGATTTAAGTACATTTTACTAAGAATTATAGGGTCAACATTTAAGTTCATTTCCTTTGCAAAAAGTTCAAATCTAAGTAGTTTAAGCTCATCTAAAGTTATAGTGTTTTTTTCAAGGTCAAGCCAAAGTTTATCACTTATATTTCTATATATTTTTATAAATTTTTCAAAGTCAAAATCTAATCTAAATTTAGATAAAAGTTTCTTAAAAGCATAAGATTCACTCTTTTTAAAATCAAATAAAGTATCATCTGCATCAAAAAATATAAATTTATATCTCTTCATAAGGTCTACCCTTTATAGTATAACTGCAAAAACTACTTTGCTTTCACTATCAGAATCATTTTGCCATTTATGCTTTGTTCCTAAAGGAACCTTAACGCTATCACCCTTAAATAAAATAAATTCATCATCATCCATAAAGAGTTTGACTTCTCCCTCTAAAATGTATGCAATTTCATCTCCATTATGAGTAATTCTATCTACACAAGAAGATGTATTTGGAGCCAAATCCATAATAGCAAATTCTAAATTACCACTAGAATCTGGAACTAAAACTTCATATACAACATCATTACTTCCAGGTAAAATAACTTTCTTTCTACTATCGTGTCTCACTATTAAACTTTTTTTGTCTACTTCAGATACAAAAAATGTAAATAGAGGAACATTTAGAGAAGAGGCTATAGATTTTAATGAATTTACAGATGGATTAGCAAGACCTCGTTCTATTTGGCTCAATAATGATGGTGTAACATCTGCTAGTTTTGCTAAATCTCGAATACTTAGATTTTGTTTTTTTCGAACTTCAGCTATTTTTTCTCCTAAATTTAAATCATTCATATAAATATCCTCTCTTTTTCGTTTTAAAAATATTACTTTAAAATAATCTAAATAAAAAGATTATATAGTATGAAATCATTATAACATATAAGATATAATTTTGAATAAATAATGTTAAATCTAATTGAATAAATTAAAATATAATTGACAAGTGGATACAGAATACTTAAAATATATTTAAATAAAATTAAATTAAGTAAAAAATAATTAACTTACTTTAAGATAGGAGGGGATATTGTGCAAATAACAACTTTTGGAGCTATATTTGGCTTATTGGTAGCAATTATTTTAATTATAAAGAAATTTCAAGCTGTATATAGTTTAATGTTAGGGGCATTTGTTGGGGGAATAATTGGAGGAGCAAGTATAACAGAAACTGTAGATTTTATGGCAACTGGAGCTATGAATATCTCACCATCAATTCTTAGAGCTTTAGCATCAGGTGTATTGGCTGGAAGTTTAATAAAAACAGGAGCAGTTGATAAAATATCAGAACAAATCGTAAGGATATTAGGAGAAAAGAGAGCCTTACTTTCTATAGCTGCTTCAACTATGGTACTTGCAGGAGTAGGAGTAAATTTGGATGTATCTGTAATAACTGTAGCACCAATAGGTTTATACATAGGAAGAAAATTAAACTATTCTAAATTAGCAATACTTTTAGCTATGTTAGGTGGAGGCAAAGCAGGTAATATAATATCACCAAATCCAAATACTATTGCAGTAGCAGGAAATTTTTCTGTAAATCTATCTAGTGTTATGATAGCAAACGTAATTCCAGCAATTGTTGGTATTGTGGTTACTGTTGTTCTGGCAAGTGCATTAACGAATAAAGGAAACAAGGTAGAATCATATGAACTTTTGGAACAAAGAGAGGATTTACCAAATTTGTTTAAGTCATTATGTGGTCCAATTGTAGCTATATTTTTATTGTTTCTAGGAAATATATCACCTATAGTAATAGACCCTATGGTTGCACTTCCTGTAGGAGGAGTAGTAACCTTAATCGCGACAGGAAATTTGAAAAATACAAGAGAGTATTTGTCTTTTGGATTATCTAAGATGCAAGGTGTATGCATATTATTACTTGGAACAGGGACTATTGCGGGGATTATACAAATGTCTGAATTACAACAGAGTACAATAGGTATACTACAATATTTAAATATGCCCCAATTTTTATTAGCACCGATTTCAGGTATACTTATGTCAATGGCAACAGCATCATCAACAGCTGGAGCCACTATAGCATCATCAACTTTTTCTGATGCTATATTAAATGGTGGATTATCACCAATTTCAGGAGCATCAATTGTTAATGCAGGTTCTAGTGTATTTGAACAATTACCACATGGTTCATTATTTCATACTAGTGCAGGCAGTATAAATATGGATATAGGTGAAAGATTTAAATTGATTCCGTATGAAGCACTAATAGGGATAGTAATGACTATAGTTTCAACATCTATACAATTAATCTTATAATAAATATAGATATTTAATGAAAAAAGTAGGATTTTGTTATTAAATATTGAATTTATATAAAAAAGAAAGATTGGAGTTTTAAGGTGAATAAAAAAAAGATAGTAATTATAGGGATTATTTATTCATTTTTAGTTGTAGTTTCACTCACAAATATGTATGTAGGCATGGAGTATAATTTGAATATATTTGAATATGTTAAGAAATCACTTCCATTTACAGAAGAGGAAAAACAATGGCTAAAAAAACATAAAAATTTAATTTATAGTTCTGACCAGAGCTCTCCTCCTCTTAGATATAAAGGTCAAGAAGATGGTCAATACAAAGGAATTGTTGTTGATTTAATTAATTCCCTATCAATCCAAATAGGTAGAGATTTCTATTTTAAACCAAATACATGGTGGAAAGAATCCTTTATAAATCCAGTGGATGATAGTATAAGATTTTTTGACTTAATTCCATCAAAAGAAAGAGCAAATAAGTTTATATTTACTGACCCCGTTTATACATTAAGTGCAAATATATTAAAAGATAAAAAAGCACAGAATATAAATAGTTATAGAGATTTAAAGGGAAAAACAATAGCAATACCAGAGGGTGACTATTCTATAAACTTTTTAAAAGAAAGAGTTGACAATATAGATATTGTGTTGACTCCAGATATAAAGACTGGAGTAAATTATTTAATGTCAGGCAAAGTAGATGCAGTTGTTGGTGATGAACCAGTATTACGATATTATGTGATAAACTATGAACTCTCAAAGAAATACAGTATTTTAAATACTCCTATTTATACCAAAAAGGCAGTTCTCGCTGTTCCTAAACAATATAAAGAATTAGTTGGTATTTTAAATAAGGGAATTTTTAAACTTCAGAAAAATGGTGTATATAAAGATTTAAATAAAAAATGGTATTCTATATATAATGAAGTCGATGATGTATTATATGATAGAGGAGTCATGCCAATCATTTATATTTTTATAGGCATAATTTTGATATCTATTTATATTTTTTATAGTTATACATATTTATTAAAAATAGAAATAAAAAGGAAAACAGAAGAAGTAATAGAAAATAAAAAGGCTTTAGAGGCCACATTTAATAGTATCACAGACATAATAATGCTTATAGATGACAATTACAATATAGTTGAATCAAATAAAGTATTCTATGATTTTATCAATGAGATACAATATAAAAAAGAAGAATTAATTGACATAATAAAAAATATTATTGAGAATACATTTTCTGAAAATACACATAAAACAAGTGAAATAGAACTGATTAATAAGATTTTGAAAATAAGTACTTTCCCTGTAGAATATAAAAAAAATAATATTGAATATATAGTAGCCGTGATTAAAGATATAACTAATGATAAAATAATAGAAGCAAAATTGCTGAGAGATAATAAAATGATATCTATAGGGCAATTAGCTTCTGGAGTAGCACATGAGATAAGAAATCCTCTAGGAATAATAAGAAATAATTGTTATCTTTTAAAAGGTAATGTTACTATAGAAGAGGTAAATGATTGTGTAAAATCAATAGAAAGTAATGTAGATAGAGCAAGTAATATAATAACGAATTTATTAAATTTTGCAAGAATATCAGATGATAGTTTAGAAAATATAAATATAAGAAATTTTATTGAAAATATAGTCAAACTTCAGTATAAAGTTTTACAGTTAAAAGATGTTGAAATAAAGATAAACTGCAATAAGGATTTAGTGTGCTACATAAATGGAGAATCTTTGAAACACGTATTTATAAATTTAATATCTAACTCAGTAGATGCAATACATGAAGGCGGTAAAATTATTATAAATTGCTATGTGAAAGAGTGCTGTTTATTTATAGATTTTAAGGATAATGGTGATGGTATAAAAGAAAACGTTTTAAAGGATATATTTAATCCTTTTTATACCACAAAGCCAATTGGTGAAGGAACTGGATTAGGTTTGTACATTACATATAACGAGATTAAAAAGAATAATGGAGATATAAGTGTCAAAAGTCAATTGGGAGTTGGTACTTGTTTTTATATAAAAATTCCACTAAATAAAGAGGTGACTATATGATAAAGATACTAGTAGTTGATGATGAATTAGAGTATGGAACAATAATGAAAAAAATTTTGCAAAAGAATGGATATGTGGTAGATATAGCACTAAGTGGAGAAGAAGCTGTGAGTATTATTAAGAAAGATAAAAATTACGATTTGATTTTATCTGATGTTATGATGAAAAATATGGATGGAGTACAACTTTTAGATAGAATTAAATCTATTAATAAAAATATAGAAGTTATATTAGTTACTGGATATGGAAGTATTGAAAATGCAGTTGAAGCTATGAAAAGAGGAGCTTTATCTTATTTTATAAAAAGTAATCCTATTGAAACTTTATTAGAAGAAATTGAAAAAGTAAAAAGAGAAAAAGAAGTAGTTTGCACACAAAAAAATAATTTGGGCTTTACTTTAGAATCTAAAAATAAGGATTTTAATAATATAATAAAAATCGCAGAAAAAGCTGCCTGTAAAGATGTAAATATACTAATTCTTGGAGAATCTGGAGTAGGAAAAGATGTTTTAGCTAGATATATACATAGTCTAAGCCCAAGAAGAGATGAAATATTTGTACCTGTAAACTGTTGTTCTTTTTCCGAAAATTTATTAGAGTCTGAGTTATTTGGACATGAGAAAGGTTCTTTTACTGGAGCAATAGATAGCAGAAAAGGTAGATTTGAACTTTCAAATAGGGGTACTTTATTTTTAGATGAAATAGGAGATATACCTTTAAATGTGCAAGTAAAATTGTTAAGGACACTTGAAGAGAAATCTATAGATAGAATAGGAAGTAATAAGTCTATTAAAGTTGACTTTAGATTAATTTGTGCAATGAATAAAGAACCTAAAATAGAAATATTAAATGGTAATATAAGAGAAGATTTTTTTTATAGAATAAGTACAATAACAATAACTATACCACCTTTAAGAAATAGAAGAGAGGATTTAAATACACTTATAGACTTTTTCTTAAATAAATACCAGATTGAACATGATAAAAAAATATCCTCAATTGATAAAGAAGTAGTGGATTTTTTAATAAATTACGATTATCCAGGGAATATAAGAGAATTAAAAAATATAATCAATAGATTAGTAGTTTTAAGTGAAGAAAGTAAGTTATCAAAAGACAATTTGAACTTAATATCAAACAATATAAACATAGATGATAAAATAAGTATTAGACCTCTAAGAGAAATAAGAAAAGAATTTGAGTGTGAATATATTGAAAAGGTTCTATCTCTATGTGGAAATAATATTTCAAATACAGCAAAAAAATTGGAGATTAGCAGAAGACAATTAACTAATAAAATATCAGAGTACAATATTAAGTGAGAAAAAAACTTCTCATATACTGAGAAAAAAATTTCTCATAATTATTAAAAGATAAGTAGAAAAATTCTACTTATCTTTTTTATTATAATTTTTAAATTTAAGAATTACAATAATTATAGGTAGATTCAATGTTCATGTAAGTAAAAAATGAAAATATCTATAGAATCAACATAAAAAAGCTATATTTTAAATAATTGGCATATAAAATGCTTTGTATATAAATAAACGTAATAATAAATATTTTTAATTGCGATTAAATGTATTAAGGGGGATTTTCATATGAAGCTAGAGCTAGGGAATATATTTATAAAAAATATTGAATTTGGAGAGAAAACAGAAGTAAAAGATGGCATATTATATGTGAATAGTAAAGAAATAGAACAGATAGCTTTAGAAGATGAAAGAATTGTAAGTGTAAATGTTGAACTTGCAAGACCTGGCGAATCAATAAGAATAGCACCAGTTAAAGATGTCATAGAACCTAGGGTTAAAATTGGAGATGAAAGCAAAATATTTCCTGGAATTATTAACAAAGTAAAGACTGTAGGAAGTGGAAGAACTCATGTACTTTCAGGAGCTTGTGTTGTAACTTGTGGAAATATAGTTGGATTTCAGGAAGGTGTAATTGATATGAGTGGTCCTACTGCTAAATATACACCTTTTTCAAAAACAAATAATGTATGTATTGTGATAAAAGCAAAAGAGGGCATAGAAACTCATGATTATGAAGAAGCAGCTAGAATAGCTGGATTAAAGATAGGTGCATATATAGGAGAAGCAGGCAAGGAAATTGAACCAGATGAAATAATAGTATATGAAACAAAACCACTATTAAAACAAGTGAAAGAATATCCAGACCTACCAACAGTAGCATATGTCCATATGTTACAATCACAGGGGCTTTTACATGATACTTATTATTATGGAGTTGATGCTAAGCAAATAGTCCCAACATTTATGTATCCAACTGAAATAATGGATGGAGCCATAATATCTGGTAATTGTGTTGCACCATGTGATAAAGTGACTACTTTCCACCATTTAAATAATCCAGTTATACATGACTTGTACAAAAGACATGGAAAAGACCTAAATTTTATAGGAGTAATTTTAACTAATGAAAACGTATTTTTAGTTGACAAAGAAAGAAGTTCTGATATGGTTGCAAAGTTAGTAGAATTTTTAGGTGTTGATGGAGTATTAGTAACAGAAGAAGGATATGGGAATCCAGACACTGACCTTATGATGAATTGTAGAAAATGTAGTGAAGTTGGAGCAAGTGTAGTTTTAATCACTGATGAGTTTCCTGGAAAAGATGGAAAGAGTCAATCTATAGCCGATGCTACGAAAGAGGCAGATGCACTTGTTTCTTGTGGTCAAGGAAACTTAGTAGTCCATTTTCCTGCTATGGAAAAAGTTATAGGAACTTTGGATTATGTAGAAATGATGATTGGTGGATATAAAGGATGTTTAAATGACGATGGAAGTATGGATGCGGAATTACAGATTATAATAGCATCAACTATAGCAAATGGTTACAATCATTTGACAGCAAGATATTATTAAATAAATATTTGAGTATAGATTATTGTTAATACCATTATTAATTTAATTGATGTAATAACTATAAATTGATTTGGAGGATTAAGATATGAGTAAAATCAGAGTTGTTCACTATATAAATAATTTCTTTGCTGGTATAGGAGGAGAAGAAAAAGCAGATATTCCACCAGAAAAAAGAATGGGAGTAGTAGGGCCTGGAATGGCATTTCAAAGTCAATTTAAAGACGAAGCGGAGATAGTTTCAACTGTAATTTGTGGAGACACATATTTTGGAGAAAATATTGAAGATGCTACTAGAGAACTTTTAAAAATGATAAAAGAAGAAAAACCTGATTTATTTATTGCAGGGCCAGCATTTAATGCAGGTAGATATGGAGTAGCCTGTGGAACTATTTGTAAAGCAGTTGAAGAAGAACTAAATATTCCTGTAGTCACAGGAATGTATAAAGAAAATCCAGGTGTAGATATGTTTAAACTAGATTTACACATAATAGCTACAGGAAATTCAGCAGCTAGTCTTAGAAAGGTAGTTCCAATAATGTCAAGACTAGGGCTTAAATTAGTTAATGGTGAAGAAGTAGGGTCTCCTGAGGTAGAAGGATATATAATGAGGGGAATAAGAAAAAATTTCTTCCATGAACTTAGAGGTTCTGAAAGAGCGATTGAAATGTTGGTTAAGAAAATGAATGGAGAAAAATTTGAGACTGAGTATCCAATGCCTGAATTTGATAGAGTTACACCTGTAGAGGCTATCAAAGACTTATCTAAAATAAAACTTGCATTAGTAACTTCTGGAGGTATAGTTCCAACTGATAATCCAGATAAAATCGAATCTTCAAGTGCTACTAAGTATGGTATTTATGATATAACAGGCATGAATTCTATGTCAAATAAAGATTTTACAACTATACATGGAGGTTATGATAGAGCATATGTACTTGAAAATCCAAACTTAGTTGTGCCATTAGATGTGGTTAGAGAATTTGAAAAAGATGGTGTAATTGGAGAATTGGCAAATTACTTTATAACTACTACAGGGACTGGAACAAGTGTAGGTAATTCTAAGAGATTTGGAGAAGAATTTTCTAAAAAATTGGTAGAAGATAAAGTAGAGGCTGTAATTTTAACATCTACATGAGGCACTTGTACTCGTTGTGGAGCAACGATGGTAAAAGAGATTGAAAGAGCAGGTATAGCAGTTGTCCATGTTTGTACTGTAGTACCAATATCACTTACAATAGGAGCAAATAGAATTGTTCCAGCAGTAGGTATACCATATCCACTTGGAAATCCAAAGCTAGGGGAAGAAGAAAGTAAAAAAATTAGAAAGAACATAGTTTTAAAGGCCTTAAATGCATTAAAAGAAGATGTAGAAGATCAAACCGTATTTGAATAATAAAAATATAACACAACACTAAAATTAAAATAGATATCATAAAATAGTTTCTGAAAATTATTTTATGATATCTTTTTTTATTAAGTAATTTAAAAACATTGAATATATTTTTATATTTTTAAATTAAATTTACTAGAATGAAAAATTAAATTTAGAGTATTGATACATAAATTTAAATTAGATATACTATGAAAAGTAAAGTTATTCACTTTGGAACATATATTCAGCATATTAGAACAGATTAATTGAAATAAAGAAGTTAACTTTATATAATAAAATAATATGAGAAAGAAGGTGTTACATATTGATTTCAATTGCTATTTGTGATGATGAATCGTATATGTTAAATGATTTAAAAGAAAATATAGAGCTATATATGAATAGAAATAATTTATTGTATAATATAGAACTTTTTGATAAAGCTGAGACTCTATTATATAATCATGAAGTATTTGATATTATCTTTTTAGATATACAGATGGAAGGTATTAATGGAATGCAAGCAGCTAAAAAATTAAGGTCATGTGATAATGATTGCTTTATAATTTTTGTGACAGTTTTAAAGGAATTTGTATATGATGCTTTTGAAGTAGATGCTATAAATTATTTGATAAAACCATTGTCTAACGAAAAACTAGCTAAGACAATGGATAGGATAATTATAAAGCTGGAGAGTAATGAAAAGAATTATATAACAATACAAAAAGGGCACTCATATTGGAGATTGAAAATAGCAGATATTTTATATTGTGAAGTTATAAAAAGAAAGATTTATATCCATTTAAAAAAAGAAATTATTGATTATTATGAAACTATTGATAGTCTAGAAAGAAGCTTGCCAATAAATTTTTTTAGATGTCATCGTAGTTATATAATTAATTTACAATCTGTATATAGCTATGAAAATGGTAATGTAGTTATGGAAAATGGAGATATGATACCTGTTTCCAGGTTACGCCAACAAGAATTTTCTGAAGCTATGCTTAAGAATATGAAAAATAGGAGGAGATAACATGGCTAATTTACCTTATTCTAATTCATTATTAGAATATAGTATTTTATTCGTCTTTGCAATAGATAGAAGTCTAATAGCCATATTGCAATATTATTTTCTAATTAGTTTTACAAATACTAAGTCAAAATTTTGGTACTGTATTTTATACTTGTTAGTATCAGTTTTGTCAATTAGTATAAATACATATTTTAATTTATATAATTTATTTTATTCACAGCTTATATTTTTTCTACTGACTTTTTTGTTTGTAAAGTATGTAATAAAAAAATCTACAGTTTTATCTATAGTATTATCTCTATTAGTATATGTAATTGAGCAGTTAGCATATGGATTTATGGCTCCATTTAATTATTTACTATTTATAAATAATACAGATATAAATATTTATAAATTTGTTGTAAATACGGAGATTTCATTTTTTATTACGATTATAATAGTTGGATTTATATATTGGTATAGTGCTAAAAAATTTAATATTAAAACTGTGAAATTTGATAGATATTCAATAATTTTGATAACTCCATTGTTACTCATAATATTATTTTGGCAATCATTTGAGAATACTGGTTATTCAAGTTCAACCATAAATATCGATACGAAACTTCAAACTGTAAAATTATTAATGAATACGTCTCTTACTAAAGAAATTCAAGCTTTCCTTTTTTCTTCAATTGGAATTATATGTGTATTTTTCTCTTTATTTGAGTTTAAGAAATTGATGCAATATTTAAAAGAAGAGAAAAATAAAGCGATTTTAAATCAACAAATTTATTCTCAAAAAAATTACATTGAAGAAGCAAAATCTCGATTGTCACAAACAATGTCTTTTAGGCATGATTTTAACAATCATCTAGCTATTGTAAATGGACTGCTAAAAAAAGGCGAAATTTTAAAAGCACAAGAGTATTTAAATAAACTCGAAAAAATAACCAGTGACCTATCATTTTCTTGTAATACAGGAAATGTTGTAATTGATGCCCTTTTCAACAATAAATTAAGCATAGCAAAACAATTAGGAATACAGGTGGATTGTGATGTAATTATACCAAGTGATACTAGTATAAATGATGTTGACCTCTGTATAGTATTTGCCAATGCTATTGACAATGCAATTAAAGCCTGTAAACTTGTAGATAAACAAAATAGATATTTAAAACTCTCAACTAAACTAGAGGGTGGCTTTTTTATGATAGAAATAAAAAATAGTTATAATGCAGTAAATAATTACACAAGTGGCTCAGGTATCGGAATTTCAAATATAAGAGAGATTGCTAAGAAATATCAAGGGGCTATAAGTATAGAGAATACACAAGAGTATTTTCAAATAAATATATTACTAATTATTTCATTACACTGTACTGACATTTCAGAACAATTAACTTGAAAATAGAATTTGTAACCAATATTATATATGTAAATAAAAAGTTTAACATATAGAAATAGGAGGTTACTAAAATGAAAATTGGAAGTATAAATGGTCAAACACCAAGAACATCTAATATAGATGGTTCAAATAATAACCAAAGCGAAATACAAAGTTTAGAACAACAAAAAAAAGTATTACAAGAAGAACTGGAGAAAGTTAAAAGCAATAAAAGCATTGATAGTGAAATGGCTAAGTCAAAAATAGAAGATTTAAAAAAAGAAATAAAAGATATAGAAAGTAAAATTCAAGAACTAAAAGGAGAAAAAACACAAGAGTCAGATGGAGGACAAAATACTGTTTCTGAAGTAAAAAATAGTACATTAGATAAAAAAGAAGAAAATTCTAATAATAAAAATGCAAAAACACCGTGTGATGTTTTTGAAAAAGGCAATGAAGAAGAACAATGGGACAATACTTATAGCCTTGTTCAAGATGATAAAAATTTAAAAGTAAAATTTAATAGACCTATATAGTTTATCTAGAAAATTAACTTATTGAAATAGTAATTAGTATTTTATACTCTTAAGTAATAATTACATAAATATATTAATTGTAAATAAATATACTATATTTATTCAAATTTACATATAGCTTTACAACTATTATTTATAAATTTCTATTTTAAGTTTTATACCGAATATAAATATTAGTGAATATCCTCTTAAGTTTACTTATGGTTCTAATGCAAATAAAAAAAGAGATTTTAAAATCTCTTTTTTTATTTTTATTCTATATTAATTATTTTTTAAATTTATATTTTTTGCATCAGATTTTCTAATAGCTAAATCAAATCCTCTAAATCTAATCACTATCGGATCATTAAGAGGGGCTATTTTTTTTACTTCAACTTCAGTGCCATCTATTAATCCTAAAGCAAGAAGTCTCTTCATAAGTTTTTCATTCCCAGCTATATTATCTATAATTCCCTTTTGCCCAAGTTTTAAGTTGTAAACAGTCATTATTAACACCTCCTAATGAAAATCATTATCAAGTTCTATATTTATAATATATAATAAAAAAGCTAAATTGTCAATATATAACAAAAAATAAACATACTAACTCAGTATGTTTATAAAAAGTAGTATACAAGGGATACTAATGGCATCTAGTAAAAAACCACTTACTAAGGGAACAACCAAAAATGCTTTTGGAGAATCTCCATATTTTTGTGTTAAAGAGCTCATATTGGCTAAAGCATTTGGAGTAGCACCTATTCCATGTCCAATTAAACCACTTATTATGATGGCAGAATCAAAATCTTTTCCAAGTATCCTAAAACAAATAAATACTGAAAATAAAATTATAAAGATTACTTGGAAAGTTACTATTAAGAGAATTGGAGGCAATAGTGTTGATAATTCAAATAAATCTATATTCATAAGCGATAATGTTAGAAAAATTCCTAATGAAAGTTCTTTTAGAAACTCTATAAGTTTAAAGTTTAACTCTAGTATATTTATCTTGTCATTTAAATTTCTAAAAATAACTGCTGAAAACATACAAGTCACAACAGAAGGTAAAAGAATGTTACATGTCATATAAAATATTCTACTTATAATTTCGCCTGTATTTATACAAATAAATATAAGAAGAACTTGCTCTAAAAATATAGTAGGATTTATAGTTTGAGAAAATTCGTTTTTGATTGCTCTATTTTTGCTTCTAAAAAATTTATTTTTTAATCTCATTGAATCTTTTTTATATCTAAAACCTGATAAATCTATTTTTGTTGAAGGTTGCAATTTATATTTTTCTATCAGAAATCTAGCAACAGGACATCCTAATATCCCACCTATAATAAGACCTATTGTTGCAGCAGATAAACCAACACCAACTGCACCATCTACACCAAGACTTTCTATTGTAAGTCCAAATGCAGCTGAATAACCGTGACCACCTTCCATAGATACATTACCACACATAAGCCCTAAAAGTGGTTCAAATTTTATAATTTTTGATATTGATATAGCTATAATGTTTTGACAAAAAGCTAGTATTCCGCATAAAATCCAATATCTAAATAATACACTACCACCTTTTTTTATAAGGTTTATGCTTATTTCAAGCCCAATAGTTGTAAAAAAGAAAGTTATGAAATTTGGCATTAAGTTTCCACTTACAGATATGTCTGCTATATGAAAATATTTAAGAAATAAATTTAAAAAACAAAATAATAGACCTCCTATTACTGGTGCAGGTATACAGAAGTTATTTAAAAATTTAATCTTATTTTTTAACAGATTACCAATTAAAAAGAATAGCATAGATAAGGTTAAAGTTTGTACAGTATTAAAAGTTAAAGTAATCAAAATAAATCCTCCTTGTAATTTAAAATCGTCTTTGTATAATTTAAATTATTATGTAATGGAATTTTTACTATCAAATGTATATTAATAAATGTATATTAAAAAAAATCAATGGATATAATTAGATAATCATAAATTAAATAAGAATATTTTACTAATATACAGCTTTTAACATGAAAAATTTTAGTATATTGTTATAATAGAAATAAGACTTAAAAATTTATCAATAAGATATGTTATTTATAAGTGTAAAAGGAGGATAAAATGTTTGAAAATTTACCTAAGGTAGAATTGCATTGCCATTTAGATGGAAGTGTTAGAGTGGAAACTATATTTGATATAGCGCTTAAAGAGAAAATAGATTTGCCTTCAGATAATATTAATGAAATAAAAAAATTATCGAAGGTTCCACATGATTGTACTTCACTTGATGAATATTTAAAAAGATTTGATTTACCTCTAAAAGTTATGCAGTCTAAAGAAAGTTTAAAAAGAATTACTTTTGAACTTTTGGAGGATGCAAGTAAAGAAAATATTAAATATATAGAAATTAGATTTGCTCCATTACTTCATATTCAAAGAGGGTTGAGTATTAAGAGCATAATTGAAAGTGTAGTTGAAGGAATTAGAGATGCTGAAAGTCTTTATGATATAAAAGGGAATTTAATATTAGGTTGTATGAGAACAATGACCCCAAAAGAGGCATTATTGGTAATTGAAGCAGGTAAATCCTTTATAAATAGAGGTGTTGTAGCGGTAGATTTATGTGGTCCAGAGAAAGAAGGCTTTTGTAATGAATATGAAGAAGCTTTTAAACTAGCAAGAGATTATGGATATAAAATTACAGTGCATGCAGGAGAAGCAGCAAGTGGAAAAAATGTATTAGATGCTATAAGTATTTTAAAGGCAGATAGAATTGGTCATGGTATAAAAATTAATGGAGAAAAAGAAGCATACGATTTAGTTAAAAATAAAAAAGTATTACTGGAAATATGTCCAACCAGTAATGTACAAACTAAGACAGTAGATTCTTATAAAACACATCCATTTTACGATTTTTATAAAGATAATTTACCTGTAAGTATAAATACTGATAATAGAACTGTATCAGATATAAGTTTAAATTCAGAACTAAATCTAATATTTGATATATTTAATCTAAGTTTAGAAGACTATAAAATAATTTATAAAAACACAGTAGAAGCAAGTTTTGCAGATAAAGAAACTAAAAAATATTTATATAGTCTAATTTAGTAGGTTAAATAGATTAAAAATTTAAATTAATTAAGTAAGTTAATTAAACATATATTTTAGAGTAGGAGATAAATTTGAAAAATTATAAAGAGATTTCTTATAATGAATTAGCAAAAAAAGAATTAGAACAATGGAAGAAAGATATATTGAAAAAACCGTCTATATTTGATAAAGCTTCAAAAGGTATACAAAATAAATTCAATGGAGTGTTGCCAGATAAATACCATGAAATAATGACTTCTTCAATAAAAGGAATGACAAAAACTGTATTTTTTGGATATAAATATGCTACAAAGTCACCAATTAGAAATATATCCTTAGAAGAAAGGGAAAAGTTAGTTGAAGAAAAGGCTAAAAATTATAAAACTACAGCAATGATTGAAGGAGCAGGTACAGGAGCTGGAGGTATTTTTTTGGGGCTTTCTGATTTTCCTCTACTTTTAGGTATTAAGATAAAATTTTTATATGATGTTGCTTCAATATATGGATATGATGTTAAAGATTATAGAGAAAGAATTTATATACTAAGTATATTGCAGTTGGCTTTTTCTAGTCAATCGAATATAAATACAACATTTAAATTGATGAGTAATTGGGATGAGTATATAAAAAATTTACCAAATGATATCAATGATTTTGATTGGAGAACATTTCAGCAAGAATACAGGGATTATTTAGATTTAGCTAAACTTTTGCAACTAATGCCTGGAATAGGGGCATTTGTAGGATTTTATGTAAATGGAAAATTAATTGATAAATTACATGAAACAGCAGTATTTGCTTATAGATTGAGGATTAGAGAGCTTAATTGATAAATGGTAAAATTTTTAAATAGATATAAAATATATCTATATATATATTGATTTGCATTGATAAAAACAATGATGGATGAAAGGTAAAGCATGATAAAATCTAATGTAGAGGTTTGTATTTTAATGGAAATATTTACGTTTTATTGTTTAAAATACAAAATGAATTATAAAGAGAAGTAATTGGGAGGAATATTTTCATGGCAAATTTACCAAAACAATTTGATAGTTTTAATGAAGCTAGACAAAAAGGATTTATAAATGCAAAGGAACTTAAAGAAAGTGGGAAAAAAATGGTTGGAGTGTTCTGCACATTTACTCCAGTTGAGATTCCAATGGCAGCAGGAGCAACAGTAGTAGGTGTTTGTGGAGTTAGTGAAGAACCAATTCCAGATGCAGAAAAAGTGTTACCAAGAAATCTTTGTCCTTTAATAAAATCAAGTTATGGGCATGCAATAACAGATACATGTCCATATTTCTATTTTTCTGATTTATTAATAGGAGAAACTACTTGTGATGGCAAGAAAAAAATGTATGAAGAGCTTGCAAAGGTTAAACCAACATATGTAATGCATTTACCAAATACTGCAAAAGGTAAGTTTGCTTATAAGCTTTGGAAAGATGAAATGGTAAAATTAAAAGATGAGGTTGAAAAATCTTTAGGCGTGACTATAACAGAAGATGATATAAGAGCGGCCATAAAAGATAAGAATGAAGAGAGAGAACTTTTAAAAGAGTTTTATGCACTTGGTAAATTACAACCATCTGCACTTACAGGTCTTGAACTTCATAATGTACTATATCAAGCAGGTTTTAAATTTGACCGTACTGAACTTAAGCAATCTTTAAGAAAAGTTATAGATGATATGAAAGAAAGATATGAAAAAGGAGAATGTCCAGTTACAAAAGATAAACCAAGAATTCTTATAACAGGTTCTCCAATTGGTGGAATAAGTGAAAAGATAGTTAAAACTTTAGAAGATGATGGAGCATCAGTTGTGGCATATGAACTTTGTGGAGCTATAAGATCAAATGATTTATTAGTTGATGAAGAAACAGAAGATGTGTATGATGCTTTAACACAAAAATACATAAATATAGGTTGTTCTTGTATGATGAACAATGACCATAGGATTGAACTACTAGATAGAATAATAGATGAATATAATGTAGATGGTGTAATAGATGTAGTTTTACAAGCCTGTCATACATTTAATATAGAAAGTTACAGAGTAAGAGAATTTGTTACAAAAGAAAAAAATAAGCCATTTATGTCTCTTGAAACTGATTATTCAAAATCAGATACTGAACAATTAAGAACTAGATTTGAAGCGTTTGTAGAGATGTTATAGGAGAGTAATAATAGGAGGGGTTATGTTTAGTATAGGAGTGGACTCAGGGTCAGTAGCAACAAAAGGTGTGTTATTTGATGGTGAAAAAATTGTCAAAAAAATAATTATACCAACTGGATGGAGCCCTAAAAGTACATCTAAACAAGTTTATGAGTTGTTAAGCGATGGAATTGATAAAAAAGATATAAAAAAAGTAGTAGGTACAGGCTATGGCAGAGGGGTAATGGACTTTGCCGATAAGAAAGTAACAGAAATAACGTGTCACACTAGAGGCGTTTACTTTTTAAATGAGAATGTAAGGACTATTTTAGATGTAGGTGGTCAAGATAGTAAAGTTATAAATTTAGATAGAGATGGAAATGTATTTAATTTTATAATGAATGATAAGTGTGCTGCTGGTACTGGTAGGTTTTTAGAAATTACCTCTAATCTTTTGGGAAGTGATATAGAAAGTATTGATACGCTAGCTCAAGGAAATGAACCAGTTAATATATCTAGCATGTGTACAGTTTTTGCAGAGTCCGAAATAGTAAGTCTCTTAGCTCAAAATATTTCTACTGGAGATGTAGCAGCAGGAATACTTAAATCTATTGCAAATAAGTCAACATCGATGTTGGCAAGAGGAGAAATAGTAGATGAAGTTGCATTTACTGGAGGTCTTGCGAAGAGTAAAGTATTAGTAAAAATGATAGAAGAAATATTAGATAAAAAAATATTTATTGCAGAAGATACTCAGATAATAGGAGCATTAGGGGCTGCAGTAATTGGATTTAAATAAAAATATCTTAAATAATAAAATAAAAAGCTGAATTTATCCAAGATAATTTCAGCTTTTTATTTTATTCTATTTATTTTTAAAGGAAAACTTTGGTATAATTGATTTAAATGATTATATATTTAGAAATAATTAATATTTAGTCATATATAGTATTAAATCTTTAAAAATTAGCTCGAAGTTAGGGGGAGAAAGTATGAAAAAGTTTGCTTCAAGAAAAGCATCAAGGTTTATTGCATTATTTTTAATATCTATTTTAGTAATGTCAACGATTCCTGTATCAGCTGAAAATGGAAATACATTGAATCAGATAAAAAAAGCTGAATACAGTGAGACTTATAAACAATATCTAGAAGATGCTAAAAATGGACGTACAGAAAAATATAATGGGATTATACCAAATCCATATCAATTGGAAGGTACTAAAGTTCGAAGTAAAGGAAGAACAGCTCCAGCATCTTATGACCCAAGAAAGTTGGGATTAATGACCTCAATAAAAAATCAAGAAAATCTTGGAATATGCTGGGATTTTGCAGCCATGGCAACTTTAGAAAGTTTTCTAAAATTAAAGAATTATGGAGACTATGATTTATCAGAAGAACATTTAAGATGGTGGGCTTCAGAAGGTGAATATGGATGGACTGTAAATGATATGGATGGTGCTTTAAATTATGAAGCTATGGGATACTTAACATCTTGGTCAGGTCCTAAATTGGAAAAAGATATTCCATATAACGGTAAAATATCTAAAGCACAAGGAGCAACAAAACCAGCTAATATGAATACAGCACCAACTGTTTTTAATGTAACAGATGCTGTATGTGTAAGTAATGATATGAACTCTACAAAAAATGCTATATTACAGTATGGAGCAGTAACATCAGGTTATTATGAAGATATTAAGTATCAAAGTGAAGACAACAATTCATATTATTGTCCAACAAAAAGTTTCAATACTAACCATGCTATTTCAGTTGTAGGTTGGGATGATAATTATTCTAAAGATAACTTTAATTCAAGTAATAGACCATCAAAAAATGGTGCATGGCTAATAAAAAATAGTTGGGGAGATTATAATTCTGAACGTGGATACTTCTGGATATCTTATGAAGATAAGACACTTATGTCTGATATAGATAATTTCTCAATCAGAGGAGGTCAAAAACCTAATGATGATGAAAAAATGTATCAACATGACTACGCAAGTATTGTTCCTTTAATTTCAAATAAAATAACAGCTGCAAATGTATTTGACTTTAATAGGGGAGATGAGACTCTAAAATCTGTAATGTTTTTAACTGAGAGTATAGGAGCTAAGTATGAAATATATTATGCTCCAGTAGTAAATAGCATACCTCAAGAAAGTAACATGAAAAAATTAAAAGAGGGTACTACACAATATTCAGGATACATAACCGTTCCAATAGATTCTTTTGATATACCAGAAGGAAAAGGTGCTATAGTAGTTAGCATAGAAGATAAAAATGGAGAATCAACTATAGGTTCTGAATCAAATGTGCCAGGTTATGATACGTTTAAAGCAAAAGCAAACTTAGGAGAAAGTTACATTATAGATAGTACTGGAAAATTCTATGATATAAATAGAGATAGTAAGTTTTATCCATGTAACTTTACTATAAAAGCTGTTACAGAAAAATCTTCTGGTGAAAGTATTCCAAATGAATCTTTAATTGGTAGTGATAGATATGAAACTGCCATTAAAGTTAGCCAAAATGGATTTAGTTCTTCAGAAAATGTAGTTTTAGTAAATGGAGGTTCAATAGTAGATGCATTGGCAGCAACTCCTTTTACATCTGCCATCAATTCACCGATATTATTAACACAAAAAGAAGCTTTGAATTCAAAAACTAAAGCTGAAATACAGAGATTAGGCGCAAAAAAAGTATACTTAATAGGTGGAGAAAATTCCATAAGTAAAGAAACTGAACAACAATTAAAAAACTTAAATATATCAACTGAAAGAATATCAGGAAGTGACAGATATAAGACAAGCTTGCTATTAGCTCAAAAGTTGAATAGTATAAAAAATGTCTCTCAAATAGCTGTTGTAAATGGTGTAAAAGGTTTGGCTGATGCAATTAGTGTAGGTGCAGCCGCAGCAGAAAATAATATTCCAATTATACTTGCAAATGAAAAAAGCGAATTGCAAGGAGCAGATGAATTTTTAAACTCACTAAATATAGAGACGTCTTATATTATTGGAGGCACAGTATCTTTATCAACTAGTTTGGAAAGTAAACTTAAAAACCCAACTAGATTGTCTGGTAGTAGTAGAGACGAAACAAATTCAAAGATAATAGATAATTTTTATAAAAAAGATACTTTGAAAAATGCATATGTAGTTAAAAATGGAATCAAGAGTCAAAATGATTTAATAGACGGTCTAGCAGTTGGTCCTCTAGGAGCAAAAAATGGGTCACCAGTAATTTTGGTTGGTGATAAATTAGCTGATAGTCAAAAAGATGTTCTTAAAAATAAAACTTTAGAAAAAGCAACTCAAGTTGGTGGAGGTGCAAATCAAAACGCCTTTAAGGAGTTAGTAAAATTAAAAAGTGTTAAATAAGATACTAGTGGCTTAATAGATTTCTAGTAGATAATGTCAAATTGAAGCTGTAAATAGTCATTTTGAATTATTGATAACTGAAACAATCAATAATTATAAGATTCTATTTACAGCTTTAAATATACGTATTAATATTTTCAATGTATAAATAGAAAAGGGTTATTTTTATATAGAAAGTCTTACATACTATATAAAAATAACCTGTATTTAATTAACCTTTTTATATAGTTCTAATAGCTATTATAGAGCTAAGTGGTAAATATAGTGTGTAAGTCTCGTTTAAAGATGGATTAGATTCGTCTATATATCTTGAACAAAGTGTAATTGATAAGCTGTCTGCTTCTATAATTTCCCCATATAGAGGGCAACTGCTAAAATAAGAATTTACTTCAACATATTTATTTAAGTTTTCTTGAACAAAATCATAAAAACGATTTTTTGTAGTAGTAGTCATAAAATCAACTCCTTCATTTTTTATTAAAAATGGAACATTTAAAAAGATAAATATGATTACTGCTATTAGAAACTAAGTTAAAAAATAAGCAAATAGATATGAAAATAGAATAATATATTATTTATATTTTAATTATAACATTATAGCATAAAAAAAGCTATATAAAATTCAGAATTTTCGAAGATTTTTAATAGAATTAATAAATTTATTGACATTAAAGAGTAAATGAATTATATTGACTATAAAGATTAATTTAGTCAAATAGGAGATGAGAGGATGCCTAAATCATATTCTGATAAAGAAAGAGAGTACATAGTTAAAAGACTTAAAGAAGAGGCTAGTTTGTGTATTGAGCAATATGGTATTAGAAAAACTACTGTTGATGAACTTGTAAGGCGAGTAAAGATTCCAAAGGGAACTTTTTATCTGTTTTTTCAATCGAAAGAATTACTTTTTTTTGAAGTATTGAAAGATATACATGATTCAATACAAAACCAAATGTTATACGAATTAAAAAAACTTGATGAAAGTGTTACATATGATAAGTTGACAGATATATTTATGAAATTTTATAAGCTAGTTGATGATACTTCAATTTTAAATCTGTTAATTAATGGAGAGTTTGAAATACTAATGCGAAAATTACCAGATTATATAATTGAAGAACATTTTAAGCATGATGATTTTGAAATTAGTAAGATGATATCTTATATACCAAATGCAAAAAATAAACATGTAGAAAACTTTAGTGGGGCATTTAGAGCAGTATTTCTTACTATGTTATACAAACATGAAGTTGGTGAGAATTGTTTTGATGATGCTTTAAGATTGATGATAAGAGGTCTAGTTATACAACTTATGGAATAAATTTTTAAACTTGTTTGCTAGTATTTTTACTAAAAAGTATTAACAAACAAAAAAATTGGTTTTTATTGACTATATAATTAAATTAGTCAAATATATAAAAAGGTGGGATAAAAATGATTAAAGTTGATAATTTATCATTTAGTTATACAGATAAAAAATTTTTACAAAATATTAATTTTGAAGTGGGAAAAGGAGAAATACTAGGATTTTTAGGACCATCTGGAGCAGGTAAATCAACATTACAAAAAATTCTAATTGGTATGATAACCAATTATGAAGGAAGTGTACTTGTAAATGGAATAGAAAGCAAAAAACATTCAAATAAATTTTATGAGAATATAGGAGTTGATTTTGAATTTCCTAGTTTATATGAAAAATTAACTGCAATAGAAAATTTAAAATACTTTGGTTCTTTATATTCTAAAAAATTACTACCAATTGGAGAACTACTAAAATCAGTAGGATTAGAAAATGAAGCAAATAAAAAAATATCGGAGTATTCAAAGGGGATGAAATCGAGATTAAATTTTATAAAAGCTTTATTACATAATCCAGATATATTATTTTTAGATGAGCCAACAAGTGGTCTTGACCCATCAAATAGTAAGATTATGAAAAATATGATTCTATCAGAAAAATCTAAAGGTAAAACTATTATTTTAACAACTCATAATATGTTGGATGCAACAGAACTTTGTGATAGGGTAGCATTCATTGTAAATGGGAAAATATCTGCATTAGGTACACCACATAATCTTATTATGTCAAAAGGTGCTGTTAAAATTAGATATACATATTTTGATAATGGAGAAAAAATTTCTGAATGTTTTTTAAGTGATACTAGTAACGACAAAAAATTAAATATGCTTATTAAGGAAAATAAGCTCTTATCAATACATAGTAGTGAACCAACATTAAATGATATTTTTATTGAGATAACAGGGAGGAATTTACAATGAGATTAAAAAATCTTATCTTAGGAGATATAAAGTTTCAATTTAAATATGGATTTTATTTTTTATATGTTGTTTTAAGTATTGTATATATTTGTTTGCTTAATGCCTTTCCACCATTATTGAGAGAAAAGGTAGCTATAATTATGATTTATTCTGACCCAGCAGCAATGGGATTATTTTTTATGGGAGCAATTGTACTTCTTGAGAAGAGTCAAAGAGTTTTAAATTCTCTAGCGGTATCTCCAATAAAAATATCAGAATATATTTTATCAAAGGTGATTTCATTGTCAATGATATCTAGTATTGTAGCTATGGTAATTGCAATTACAGCAAATTTAAATAATATTTTGATAGTAATTATAGGAACCTTCTTTGCAT
The DNA here is from genome assembly GCF_020657755.1 of Clostridioides sp. ZZV15-6388. NCBI lineage: Bacteria > Bacillati > Bacillota > Clostridia > Peptostreptococcales > Peptostreptococcaceae > Clostridioides > Clostridioides sp. ZZV15-6388. The sequence goes on from NZ_JAGWCU010000008.1 coordinate 115,528, forward strand.
CGATAATATTTTCATTACTTGGGCTTATATTTGCAAGTAGAGCATCAAGTTTAAATCAATTTATTGTTTTAACTATTCCTGCTGAGATTGTCTGCTTTGTGCCACCAATAATTAATGTATTGATGGATTTAAATGTATTTACTAATTTGTATCCTTTCAATATATGTATTTCTCTTATTAGTGGAGATAAAAATTCTTTAGTAACTAATATATTAATTTTAATATTGATGACTATAATAGTTTATTTCATAACATATTATTTTGTTTGTAGTATTTGGAAAAAGGTAGGTGGCATAAAGTTATGATAAAAATTATTAATGCTTTTAGACAAGAATTTGAGCAAATAAAATGTGATGCTATGCTTTTTGTAGTATGCATTTCTCCAATATTATGTGGAGGTCTTATAAAATTTGGAATACCATTAATTCAGAATATATTAATTGATAGCTCTTATTATCAATTAACTTTAGAACCATATTTTTTAGTATTTGACTTGCTTTTAGCTTTCATAACACCTTTTATGTTCTTTTTTGCTTCTACTATGGTTATGTTAGGAGAAATTGATGATAATATTTCAAAGCACTTGATAATCACTCCTATTGGAAAAAGTGGTTATCTTATTTCAAGACTTGGAATACCAGCTATCTTAGCATTTGTCATTACAGTAATTTTATTATTAACTTTTTCGCTAACTAAAATTTCTTTTTTATTAAATTTAGCAATTTCTTTAGTAGCTTTGATGCAAGGAATTATTATATCAATATTAATAACTTCTTTATCATCAAATAAATTAGAAGGTATGGCACTTACAAAGTTATCAGGTCTTTTTATGTTAGGTATTCCAGCACCATTTTTTATTTTAAATAAAATACAGTATATTTTATTTTTCTTACCATCATTTTGGTTAGCAAAGGCATTTAAGGATAGTAACTACATATATATTTTTATCTCATTTATTGTATCATTAATTTGGATTGTTTTATTACTTAAAAAATTCAATAAAAAAATATCTAGTTAAATAGATTATTAAAATAAATATAAGGTTGACTTGACATAAAAATTGGAAAATGTTACAGTTTAAATGTAAGGTTAACATTACATGAATGGAGTATATATGAAAAATAAAATCAAGGTATTAAGAGAAAAATTGGGGTTAACGCAAGAACAACTAGGAGAATTAGTAGGAACATCTAGGCAGGCTATAAATGCTATAGAGACTGGTAAAAATGAACCTTCAATATGGTTAGCATATGATATTTCAAGAGTTTTTAATGAACCAATTGAAAATATATTTTTATTTGAAGAGAGTGAGAGAAAATCAAGAGCTCAGATAAGTAGGGGTGAATATTATGGCTCTAAGAGAGATTAGAACTTTTGACGATGAAATTTTAAGAAAAAAGAGTAAGAATGTAGAAAAAGTAGATAATAAGATAAGAGACCTATTAAATGATATGGCAGAAACGATGTACAACACGCCAAATGGTGGGGGTTTAGCTGGATGCCAAGTAGGAATACTAAAACGCTTAGTTGTTATAGATTTAGGAGAGGGACTTATTAAACTTGTTAATCCTGAAATTATTAAAGAAGAAGGAGAGCAAATTGTTGTTGAAGGTTGTTTAAGTTTTCCTGATGTATGGGGAAAATTAAAAAGACCTAAAAAAGTCACAGTTCAAGCTTTAAATGAGAATGGTGAGAAAATAACAATTAAAGGCTCAGGACTCATGGCAAAATGTCTTTGTCACGAGATAGACCATTTGAATGGCATAGTTTTTACAGATAAACTTATTGAACGTGTGAAACTATAATGTAATTTAAGTACTAAATTTAGAGAATATTTTATAGTGAGGAGTTAAATTATGAGATTATGGCATAAGGATTTAATTGATGTATTACCTAAAAATCAATTAGTAAGTCAATGGAGAGAACTATTCGCTATAAAAGGTTCTATAGAGAAAAAAGGTACTCCAAATCATCTATTAGTAAATAAAGTATTAAATTATAGTATAGATGAATTTAAATTTTATGCAAAAGTTATACATGATGAAATGGTGAAAAGGGGTTATAGACCTAATGAAACTAAGTTTATAGAAATGCTAAAATGGAATAATAACAATTTTTCAATGGATGTATCTGTATTACATAATCTAAATTTAGAAACTTTATATAGAGATTGGCATAATGAAGTATATTTAAAACAATGTCTATATAATTTAGAAGAAAAAGCAATGTGTGGAGGAATATCCATGAATGAATGGAATATATTACTTTGTAAATACGGTGATGACTATGACTTATGGTATGGTAATAGCTTACTTTAATTACTATAATTTAATATTATGGTATGATTAGATGTAAAGAGGTGATTGTTTGTATAATAAAGTAAAATATACTCCAATAAATTGTGAAACTGCTTGTAATAAACTAAAAAGAAGTATGCCGTATAAATGGGATTTAAATATTTATCGTGGTTGCGAACATGCATGTAAATATTGTTATGCTATCTATTCACATAAGTATATGAATTCTGGTAATTACTTTGAAGAAATTTATGTAAAAACAAATATAATAGAAAAACTTGAAAAACAATTGAGTAGTAGTAAATGGAATAGAGAAGTAATTAATATAGGGGGAGTGACAGATAGCTATCAGCCTATAGAAGCTGAGTATAAGATTATGCCAGAAATATTGAATCTATTAATTAAATATAAAACCCCAGCGATTATTTCTACAAAATCAGATTTAATTTTAAGAGATTATGATTTGATTGATAAATTATCTAGAATTACATATATTAACATAGCTTCTACAATTACAACAGTAGATGAAAAGACACAAAAGCTCATTGAACCGAATGGAGTAGATTCAATGAGAAGATTTAAAATGTTAAAGGAATTTAGAAAAACTAACGCTTCAGTTGGTCTTCATATTATGCCAATTATACCTTATATTACAGATAATTTTGATAATATAAATTCATTGTTTAGATACGCAAAAGAAAGTAATGTACACTATGTGTTACCTGGAACTTTGTATTTAAGAGGTGTAACTAGAGGTGTTTTTTTTGACTTCATTAAAAAAGAATTTCCTGATTTATTTGATAAATTATCAATACTATATAGTACAGGTTCAGCAAATAAAGAATATAAAAACCAACTTTATAAAATGGTCAATCAACTTAGAAATAAGTACTCTTTATCAAGTAGTTATGCCAAAATAATGAAAGAAAAATTAAAACATTCAGGTGATATTCAGTTATCTTTTTTTGATTAATTTTAGATATAATAAGCTACTTCTAAATTGACTATTATAAATTATCTAAACCAAAATTCATTGACAAATAAATATAATAAATATATAATGTATCCATAAAATAAAAATATGAAAGGATGATGTTGTTCGGCGTACTTGATATCATAAAATCGTTGATGTAAGTATTGCTGGAAAAGAGTAGATAAAATCAAATTTAATAAGTAAACAAAATAAAGCGATAGTTTTATTGTTGTGCTTAAAAATATTTGGTTCTATTTTACTCTTATTTAAACTCATCTTTTTGAAGTTAAACCACAGAGTAAAATCTGTGGTTTTTTTGTTTTATAAATAAACTTTAAGGAGTGGTATGTTTTGTTAAACAAATTATGTATGTATTTAGAAAGACCAGAACTTTATAAGGAAAGTAAAGTTAATTTTTGGGATGATGAATATATCTCAAAACAGTTATTAAAAGCGCATTTAGATGTTGATTTTGAAGGAGCAAGTAGAAGTCTAGACTTTATTAATGATTCTGTAGATTGGATAGTTAAAGTTGCATCTCCAGATAAGTATCCAAATTTAATTGATTTAGGATGTGGACCAGGACTATATGCAGAAAGATTTGCACAGAAAGGTTATAAAGTAACTGGGATTGATTTTTCAAAGCGCTCTATTAATTATGCACAAAGTAGAAATGAAGAGAAAAATCTAAATGTAACATATTTATTTCAAAGTTATTTAAATATGAATTACAGTGAAGAATTTGATATAGCTACTTTAATTTATTGTGATTATGGAGCTTTATCAACTAAAAGCAGACGTCTATTAATGGAGAATATTTACAAAAGTTTAAAACCTGGAGGAAAGTTGATATTAGATGTATTTACAGTAAATAAATACAATGATTTTAAAGAAGTTAAAACATGGGAAATAAATGAAAAAGGAGGATTTTGGAGTAGTGAAAGATATGTGTGTATACAAGATAATTGCAAATATAGTGATTACAATACATTAGAACAAACTCTTGTTATAACAGAAGGAAATGAAAATGTATTTTATATTTGGAATAAATACTTTTCAAAAGAGAGTTTTTTAGCAGAAATTAAAGATATTGGTTTTAAATCTATTGAATTTTTTAATAATGTCAAAGGTGAAGTATATTCTGATGATAGTATGACTATGGGATTAGTTTTACAAAAATAGTAAAAAAATGATGAATATGTTTAAATGAATAAAAGCTTGAAATCTATAATAATATCACATAAGAAAAGTATATATATTGAAAGATGGACATTTTTATGTTATTTTTAATACATTATAAATTTGATTATATAAAAATAAAAGTAATATTTTTGTTATTATTTTTTATATAAAATTTATTTGAATATATTTTTTAACGGCATATGATATAAAATTTAATATATAGTTTAGAAGGATGTGGTATTAGTGTTAGAGATTCAAGGGAAATACAATAAAGCAAAAATATTTACAGATAATGTAGACAGTACAACAATAAGTCAAATAATAGAATTATGTAATCAGGAATTTACAACAAAATCTAAGATAAGAATAATGCCAGATTGTCATGCAGGTTCTGGCTGTGTAATAGGTACTGTAATGACAATACAAGATAAAATCGTTCCAAATCTTGTTGGAGTAGATATAGGGTGTGGGGTTATATGTGTAAATCTGGGTAAAGTTGATTTGGATTTAAAGCAGATAGATGATTTTATAAGAAAAAAAATACCTCATGGATTTAATATAAACAAATATAGTAAAGCAAACTATAAAAAAGAGATAGAATCACTATATTGTATAAAAGGCATAGGAAAAGCTACAGAGGAATATAATCGAGCTATTGGAAGCCTTGGAGGGGGAAATCATTTTATTGAGTTAAATGAAGATAGTGAAAAAAATAAATATTTAATAATACACTCTGGTAGTAGAAATCTTGGTAATAGGGTAGCAAAATACTACCAAAAAAAAGCTTATGATTACTATATTAGAATTAGTAATAATTTTGAGGAAGATAGTAAAAGACTTGTTGAGCAGTACAAAAAGGAAAATAGAGAAGAAGAAATTCAGGATGCATTAATATCGCTTAAAAAAGAACATAACTTTACTCCTAAAATACCAAAAGATTTATGTTATTTAGAAGGCAAATTGATGGAAGATTATCTTCATGATATGGATATTATACAAAAATATGCTGAATTAAACAGAAATACAATGGCTAAAAGAATAATTGAAGAATGTATAGGTCTTAAATTCAATGATTTATACCATTTTCAAACCATACATAATTATATAGAAATTGAAAACAGAATACTAAGAAAAGGAGCCATAGCATCATATGAAGGAAGAAAGTTATTGATTCCTATAAATATGAGAGATGGTGTTATCTTGGGAGTAGGGAAAGGAAATTTAGATTGGATTAATTCTGCACCTCATGGAGCAGGACGTATACTTTCAAGAGGAGAAGCCAAAAGAAGTATAAATATGAAAGATTATGAAGAATCTATGAAAAATATATTTACAACGAGTGTAAATATTAAAACCATTGATGAAGCACCTCAAGCGTATAAGCCAATTGATGAGATTGTAGAAAATATAAGAGAAACAGTTGACATAATTAATATATTGAAACCAATTTATAATTTTAAGTCAAATTAACAATTTGGAAGATTAAGAAAATACAGTAATCTTAATCTATATAAAAAAATAAAATTTATAAAAAAGGAGTACAAAAAATAGTACTCCTTTTTTATATATAGGTTCAGAAATAAGGATTAATAATTATCTTATATATACTAGCAATAAAAAAAGACCCTCAAAAGAGTCTTTCCCGAAAAATCTATATATTATAATATAGTTATATTTTCTGCTTGAGGACCTCTAGCACCTTTAACTATATCAAAGCTTACTTGTTGACCTTCTTCTAATGATTTAAATCCTGAAGTTTGTATAGCTGAGAAATGAGCAAATACATCATCTCCACCTTCCATTGATATAAAACCAAATCCTTTTTCATTATTAAACCATTTCACTATTCCATTATTCATTAAAAATACTCCTATTAACCTGTATCAAGATATACTTGATTTAATTGTGTATTACCACAAATACTATTGTATCATAGATTAATAGAAATGTCTATGTAATTGTATTTTTTAGTTAACATTTTTGGTTATTCTTAATATTAAAAATATATTTAAGAGTTTTGTATTACTATATATTAATATAAATGTAGATAAAACTAAAAAGGGTTCTTCTAGAAAACAAATTTTATTTAATTATACTTACTTACCAATACCATCACTTGATGTAAGCAATTTTCTACTACATTTTCTCCGTACTCTAGTATAAAATCATCTAACTGTGTATCTATAAAATCACAATAATCATATGAACTACCAATATAAGCAGTTAACATATGTGTACATCTATCCATTTTATCTCTAAACATATATTATTATCCCCCTAATAAATATGAATGTCGTTTTATTTTAGAAAAAATAATCTAAAAATGTAGAGTATATAGAAAAATTTACCTGTAGTTTTTGTATAAAAAAGCTCCTATTATTAATTTAAGCTAGATTGAATTTGAGGAAGTGACATAAAATGGAGCAACAAGAGGTAGTAGAGAAACTGCACAGAGGGAATTGATGTTGATGGAATATATGTGGAGTAAAAAATCTATTCTATCTAAAAAAGAAAATAGTAAGTTTTAAATCAAACTATGATGTGCTAGTAATTAAAAAAGAATATTTAAGTGCTAGAAAAGAAGAAAGGTGTATAAGTAAAGATAATAACCTTTTCATACGAATATTTACAACTATACATAAAAGAAATAATACAATAGAAGAGAAATTAAAAAAATTTATAAAAAATATGCAAAATATAGTAAAAAGATAACTCTGTTTATATAGAAAGAAGGAATATATTATGTTTAATAAAAAATTACCAGATGCGGAATTAAAATTGATGAAAAATATTTGGAATTCGGGATACAAAACTGTAATATCGAAAGATGTTGCAGATGAAATGGAGGAAAAATATGGTTGGAAACATACAACTACAATTACACTTTTAGCGAGACTAAGTAAAAAAGGTTTTTTAATATCCCAGAGAATTGGAAAACATGTACACTATACAGTATTAGTAAAAGAAAAAGAATATCTAAAACTAGAAGGTAAAAGAATTTTTGGAGGTTTGCATAACAATCCCCTGTCAGAGTTAATTTCAAAACTACATAATAAAGAGGAAATAACTGAAGAAAAAATAATAGAAATAGGAGATTGGATAAAAAGTTGGCAAGAAGAAGATTAATATATATTAAAAGGTAGCTACTAATATAATTGCTACCTTTTTATTGTTGTGGATAAAATTGTGGATAAACTATGGAAAACTTATGTAAAATTTGTGGATAAAATATTTTACTGACATTTAACTGACAAAAGTATTAAAATGAAAAATAAAAATGTTGAAAAAACAATACTTACAAACACTTAAAAGCCTATAAGAACTATTCAATTATAAAATAAATCTTTAGATATTTCTTAAATAGAAACTTGACAATTGAGAAGCAAAGATATAATATGTATAGTAGCTAAACAGTAATGAAACTAAACATATAGAGGTGAAAGTATGAGAGATTATTCTAAACTAATTACACTGATGGAACGTATTATTCACAAATACAATCAGTGGGAGGATAAAAAACGAACTTATGGAACAGAGCTTTTATTATCAAAATCAGAAATTCATACAATAGTAGCTGTTGGTAATAATCCTGGGATAAATATTACATCTCTTGCAGATACTTTAGGTATTACAAAAGGCGCAGCTTCTCAGATGATTTATAAACTAGTAGATAAAGGGACAGTGGTAAAAAAAGTATCTCCTGATTCTGATACAGAAGTAGTTTTGAGCCTTACAGATGATGGAATGAAAAATTATAAAGCTCATCAAGAGTATCATAAGCAAACTAATGATGAATCACTTAAACTGTTAGATGATATGCCAGAACCTTTTTATGAATATATGCTGAGTTATTTTTCTGCTTTTGAAGAAAGTATTGATAAAAAACTAGAAGAAAATTAAGTCATATATGTGAAAAAATTGCTATCGTAGAGGGTAGCAATTATTTTTAAAAATATATTTAGTAACTATACTATATCGAAACAAAACAATTGAAAGGGTGATTGGTATGGATGGAAATCAAAAAAGAATCTATCTTTTAGAAAAAGAAGATGTAAGGAAATCACTGTTAAAATTAGGAATGCCTACTATGATAGGGGTGATAGTATCAGCATTATATAATATTGTTGATGCTTTCTTTGTAGGTCGTTTGGGTACACTGCAAACTGCTGCAGTATCCTTAGTATATCCATTAACTATGGTTGGTACTGGAATAGGGTTGCTTTTTGGAAGTGGTGCAGGTTCTTATATTTCAAGGCTTCTTGGTAAAAAAGAATATGAGGAAGTAAAGATTTGTAGTAGTATAGCTTTCTTTTCAGGTATATTTTTAATCGCTGTTTTGGTTACAATTATGCTATTATTTTTTAATCCTCTTATGAATTCTTTAGGGGCAACAGATAACACACTTTATTATGTAAGAGAATATGGTTTGATATATATTTTGGGGCTTATATTCAATGTTTTCAATATAATGATGAATAATATGATAGTTGCAGAAGGGAGTTCTTCATTTAGTATGACTGCTATGTTGTTTGGTGGATTGACAAACTTCATATTAGACCCAGTTTTAATCTTTGGATGTCATATGGGAGTTTCTGGTGCTGCTATTGCAACATTAATTTCACAACTTGTCTCTACTTCATTTTATGGGTTTTATATTTTAAAAGGGCATACATTTTTGAAAATTTCTTTTAGTTATTTTAAAATCAAGCGTACTATTTACATAGAGATTTTCAAGATAGGTCTACCAGTTTGTTTCTTTCAATTTTTGACTGGTGGCGCTGTGAGTTTAACTAATATTGTTGCCAAACCATTTGGAGAAGCTGCCATTGCTGCTATGGGAATTGTTAATCGCCTTATGTCTTTGGAATCCAATGTTTTGTATGGTTTTTTAAAAGGTTATTCTCCTCTGGTTGGATATAACTATGGTGCAGGAAAAATAGATAGAGTTGAAAGAGCTACTAAGACAGCAATATATTGGAGTACTGCTATAAATGTATTGTTTGGAATTTTGTGCATTTTATTTTCAAAGCAATTTATTTATGTATTTAATCAAGAATCAGTTAAAGTATTGGAAATTGGAAGAACTGCTTTAATTGTTGATGCTATTTCATTTATGACATTAGGAGTTCAAATTGTCATAGGAAATTACTTTTTAGCAATTGGAAAGGCAAAACAAGGTGGTATGTTAAGTATATGTCGTCAAGGTTTACTGTTCATTCCATTTCTGCTGATTTTCACAAACTTATGGGGTATGACAGGTCTTATTGCAACTCAATTGGTAGCAGATGTATGTGCAACAATTATTACTGTCATAATGTGGTTTAAAGAAAAGTCACTGCAATTAGTATAGAAGAGATTTTATCACAAAAGAAAATAATGTTGAAATATTGATAAGTAGGCATTTTATTTTTATATGTCAATAAATCATTATCAAAAGTAGATAAATATATTATATAGATTCATAAGAAATAGTAATTTGTTTTGATTATTTAAATATGAGATAATATAATATGAATGTATTCCTAACTTTAAATTAGAAAGAAGGTATGAATAATGAAATATTATGTAGTTGATGCATTTACAAATAGATTATTTAAAGGAAATCCTGCTGGTGTCTGCGTTCTTGAAAAGGGATTATCATTAGAATTAATGCAGAAAATAGCAACAGAGAATAATCTTCCAGAAACAGCTTTTGTAGTTGAAAATGATGGAAATTATGATTTACGATGGTTTACACCTAAAGCAGAAATTGATTTATGTGGTCATGCAACTTTAGCCGCAGCTTATGTTATATCCAATTTTATTGATATAGATATTCAGAAAATTTGTTTTTTTACTCAAAGCGGAAATCTTGAAGTTACACGAAATGGAAATCTATATGAAATGATATTTCCAAACAGAGAACCTGTTGAAATTGAATTATCATTACAACAACGTAGTTTACTAGGTTGTACACCAGTGGCTATCTACTCTTCAAGAGATTTAATATTGTTACTAAATAATGAACAAGAAGTTATAGACTATATACCTAATTATCAAGATTTAAGTAAATTAACAGATTGGTTAGGTGTTATAATTACATCACAAGGGACTGATACAGATTTTGTCTCTCGATATTTTTGTCCAGAATTAGACTCAGAAGACCCTGTTACAGGTTCATCTCATTGTAGTCTCATACCATATTGGGCTGAAAAGTTGGGAAAAGATAAAATGATAGCATCACAACTTTCTAATCGTGGTGGTATTATTCAGTGTGAATTATTAAGGGATAATGTTGTAAAAATTTCTGGAGAAGCAGCTTTATTTATGCATGGAGAAATAATGTATAATATTTAAAGAAAAATAGTTAAAGTTGTTAATAGCAATAATAAAGAAGATAAATTTATGTCAACATTGACAAATTAAAATAAAAAAGTTAGTATTTAATTGACGAAGATAAAAACACAGTCTGGTTGGTAGTCCAGACGCAGCAATTGCTGTCAGTAACCTGCCTCCTTGGTTGTCCATTCTTTAGAAATAAAGTAAATAAATAGGAGGAACTAGCAATGGATAATGTTAGTGGAAAATTAACAGTCTTATTTGAAGAACCGTTTTGGATAGGTGTATTCGAAAGACAAGATAGTAAAAAATATGAGGTATGTAGGGTAGTTTTTGGAGCAGAACCAAAGGATGTAGAAGTATATGAATTCATACTTGAAAAGTTCTTTTCATTAAATTTTGGAAGCATTAAATTGGAGAAAAATGTATCTAAAGATAACATTGGATACAAAAGGATGCAGAGAAAAGTAAAAAAAGAACAGGCTAAAGAAACTATAGGAACTAAAGCACAAAATGCTCTTAAGCTTCAATATGAAGAAAGAAAACAAGATAAAAAAATCCTATCTAAATCTAGAAAAGAAGAAGAAAAAGAAAGACTTTTTAATTTGAAACAAGAGAAAAGAAAAGCCAAACATAAAGGTCATTAATCTAATTGGTTGGATTTTTATGAATTGCTAGATAAAAGGTGTATAAAATTAAAAATTTTATACACCTTAAATTATTAATAAAGATAGAATTACTATATTTAAAAATCACTTTAAAGCATATAAAAATATAATAATAACAGTTGTAGTAATATTATAAATGGTATCCCAAGTGTAAATTTAATATGCTTAGTTTTATGTCTAAAAGAATACATTCCAATGATAGAACCTATGCTACCCCCAATTATTGCTATGGTAATAAGGGTAGCTTCTTTTATTCTCCATTTATTTTTTATTGCTTTTTTCTTATCAATATACATTGAAGAGAAACCAATAATATTAATAATTATAAAATATATAGAAATCAAATTTTTCACAATATTACCTCCGTAAGACGTATAATAAAAATATATTATACATTATAAATCAAGAATATTTTTTTTAAAAGCCTAATCTACAATTACTATATATAAAATATTTCATAAGAAGTAATATTATATTAATTGGAAAATTTTAAAAAATTAAACAATTGCTAAAATAGGGGGTATATTTATAAGACATAAAGTGATAAAATTTACTTAGAAAATAATGTAAAATAACAGGAGGACAAGGCAAAATGAAATTCATAGTAGAAAAAGAAGTATTTGATAAATTAGAAAATGTATGTTTTGGTGTAGTAGTTGCAAAAGGAATAGACAATACTAAAGAAATTGAAAGAATAAATAATCTTTTAGATATAAGTATAGACAGAGTAGAAGAGTACTTTAAAGATAAAAAGGTAAAAGAAGCAGAAGAAATTATACCTTATAGAGAAGCATTTAGAAGTCTAGGAATGAATCCAAATAAATTTATGAGTTCGATAGAAGCAATGACAACAAGAGTTGCTAAAAATAAAAAACTTCCACATATAAATCCTATTGTAGACTTAGGAAATTCTATTTCATTAAAATATCTACTTCCAATGGGTGCACATGATATGGATTTTAGAGATGATGATGTATTTGTTAGATTTTCAAAAAAAGGGGATAAATTTATTCCATTTGGAGAAACTGAAGTTGAGTTGATGGAAGAAGGAGAATTAATTTATTCTGTTGGAGATATGGTAAAAACTAGAAGATGGATATGGAGACAAGGTGAAGAAGGAAAAATTACAAGTAGTTCAAAAAATATATTTTTCCCTATAGATGGTTTTACTGATGCAAATTTAGATAAAGTAATGAGTGCAAGGGAAGAATTAGCAAAATTATTAAAAGAAATATTTGATTGTGAAATTAAAGTAGGGTTCATAGATAAAGATAACTTAGAAATGGAAATATAAGAAACTGTATCCAATACTTATTTTAAATTATTATGTATATAATTACTTAAAGGTATTTAAATAAAGAGAGGTCGTAGTAAATTTGAAAAAAACTATAATAAAGAATATAAATCCATTGGTTGAAAGTAAGTTTATGGGACTTTTTGAAATTGAGTATAAAAATAAGCTAGATGAAGATAAGGTATGGATGGTAGCATCAAGGAAAAGCAGTGAGCAATTAAAAAGTATTTATCTTGAAAATAAGGCAGATAGTGCAGATGCAGTCGCAATAGTAGGTCTTCATAAAAGTAGCAAAAAATTAATTTTAATAAAACAATTTAGAGTACCTATTAATGGATATATATACGAATTGCCAGCGGGTCTTATTGATAAGGGTGAATCTATAGATATTTCTGTTGAAAGAGAACTTAGAGAGGAAACAGGGCTTACTCTTTTAGAAATTCAAAAAAATAAGAGTAATGAGAAAGTCTATCTATCTCCTGGTATGAGTGATGAATCGATTGCATTTGTTTACTGTATATGTGATGGTAATATAACTGATGAATTTTTAGAACCAGATGAAGATATTGAAGCTATTTTAGTTTCACAAGATGAAGCAAAAGAAATTTTACAGAGTAATCATAAGATAGATACAAAAGCATTTTTAATTTTACAAATGTTTGTAAGTTTAGGAACTAAATTATTTGAATAATTATACAGAAAAGAGATTGTATTATGTGAGTGAGTAAAGTATAAAAATTTATTTTATTCATATAATGATATAATCTCTTTTTTATTTTATTTTTTTAAGCTGTAAAGTAATCAATACAAAAACATACAAGGATTATTTTTAGGTAATCTTTATATGTTTTTGTATTGAGAGATAATCTTTTAATACATATTGTATTTTCAAATGTAAATATAGTTTAAAAATTCAAAAAAATGGTGGTGAAATATGTCCCAAGGGACATTGGGCAAAATACGTCCCTCTAGCCTATTTATATTAAAAAGTATATACTAAATAAGGGTCAAAAGAGATAAAAATGATACACTAATTGTCTTTTGATAATAAAAAAACACAGAATTTAATTATTTAATCTAGAAAAAGTATTGAACAAATGAATTGTTTAGTGTACAATAATCATGTAAAAACATAGTAATGGAGGGAGACATTTCATAATGAAAATTAAGGTAGGAATGAACGGATTTGGAAGAATAGGAAGAGCTGTGTTGAGAATAGCTCAAGAAGAATTAGGAGATAATATAGAAATTGTAGCCATAAATGCAAGAGCAACAACAGAGTCTTTGGCACATTTATTTACATATGATTCATGTTACGGAACTTTTAGAGGTGAGGTAGAAGCAAAGGATGAAGATACACTAATAGTAAACTCTAAAGAAATAAAAATATTGAGATATAATGACCCAGAAGAATTACCATGGAAAGAATTAGGGGTTGATATAGTTATAGAATCAACAGGATTATTTACACAAAGAGAAAAAGCAGAAAAACACATTAAAGCAGGTGCAAAAAAAGTAATAATAACAGCTCCAGGAAAAAATGAAGATATAACTATAGTTGTTGGAGTTAATGAAGAACAATATGATAATGAAAAGCATAATATAATCTCAAATGCATCTTGTACTACAAATTGTCTAGCACCATTTGCTAAAGTATTGGACGAAAAATTTGGTATAGTAAAAGGTTTAATGACTACTGTACATTCATATACTAACGATCAAAGAATATTAGATAAGAGCCACAAAGACTTGAGAAGAGCGAGAGCAGCGGCTGAATCTATAATACCTACCACTACAGGAGCAGCAAAAGCTGTGTCAAGAGTATTACCACAATTAGAAGGAAAATTAAATGGTTTTTCACTTAGAGTGCCAACACCAACAGTTTCACTTGTTGATTTAGTATGTGAACTTAAAGAAAACGTTACAGCCGAGCAAGTGAATTCTGTACTAAAAGAAGCTGCTGAAGGAGAATTAAAGGGTGTTTTAGGATACTGTGACAAACCACTTGTTTCTATAGATTACAGAGGCGATTCAAGATCATCTATCATAGATGCTCTGTCCACAATGGTTATAGAGGACAATATGGTCAAAGTAGTTTCATGGTATGATAATGAATGGGGATATTCTTCAAGAACTGTTGACTTGGTAAAATATATAGCTGAAAAATTAAAATAGTAGATAACTTAAAAAAAATTTTTGAAAAAATTTTATAAAAATAAAAGAAAGATTATGAAAAATATTGAAGGAAAAAATTTTTCATAATCTTTTTTGGTTCATGTAAAAGATACAAGTTACAACTTGTTAGTGGATATTAGGTCGTTAGAGTGGGATATGTCTATTTAGTAAGAAATTGTATTATTTTATATATGAAAGATAATATGTCGAAAACTTGCAGAAATCTGAAAAATTTTTATTATTGGAATACTGGTTTTCATTTTAAATATGATAAAAAAATGACAAATAAAGTTGCAAAGAGTAATATTTATAAGTATAATTAAAAAAGAGAAAAGGTTTTGTTAAGCTTTACAACAAAAGAAAAGAAGGGATGATTCAAAATGGAGAAGTTAACAGACAGGAGACAGGTTAAGGCAGTAAGCATGGAGACATTCGTTTTCATAATATTACTAATAGTTGGATTTGGCTATGTTGGTAGCATTATGGGAGCAGGAATGATGTTTAAAGTAATAATGAGTACAGCACATGCTTTACTATTAGAGACAGTTTTCTTAATTATGGCTATGGCAGTTCTTGCAGGCGCATTAAGCGCACTACTTTCAGAGTTTGGAGTAATAGCATTAATTAATAAAATTTTCGCTATATTTATGAAGCCTTTATATGGATTACCTGGTGCTAGTATAGCAGGAGCTATAACAACTTATTTATCAGATAATCCAGCTATTATACCTTTTGCTAAAGATAAAACATTCACACAGTATTTTAAACAATATCAAGTTCCAGCACTATGTAATTTAGGAACAGCTTTTGGTATGGGACTTATCTTAACAACATTTATGATATCTCAAGGTACAGAATATGTATTGCCAGCATTGATTGGTAACTTAGGCGCAGTAATAGGTAGTGTTGTAAGTGTTAGAATAATGTTGACATTTACTAAGAAGTTTTATAACTATAATCCAGAAGAAGATAAAGCAGCAGGAACATTAGAGAAAAAAGCTGAATTTAGAGAAATAAGAGAAGGAAATGTATTCCAAAGAGGTCTAGATGCTATTCTTGAAGGTGGTAAGATGGGCGTAGACATGGGAATGGCTATAATCCCTGGTGTCCTAGTAGTGTGTACATTAGTTATGCTATTAACTTTTGGACCATCTACAGACCCTGTTACAGGTCAAGAGGTTTATACAGGAGCTGCATATGAAGGAATAAAATTACTTCCAGTTCTTGGAGATAAGCTTGGATTTATATTAGAGCCATTATTTGGATTTACATCACCAGAGGCAATAGCATTTCCTATAACTTCATTAGGAGCTGTTGGAGCAGCAATGTCTTTAGTTCCAGAATTTATAAAATCAGGAGCTATAACTCCTAATGATATAGCAGTATTTACAGCAATGGGTATGTGCTGGAGTGGATATTTAAGTACACATATTGGTATGATGGATGCATTAAACGCTAGACAATTAGCTGGGAAAGCAATTCTTTCTCATACAATAGGTGGTTTATGTGCAGGAGCAGCAGCTCACTTTATATTTATGCTCGTATCATAAATATGATAAATAGAAATAATTAAAATAAAAAATAATATACAAAAAAATGGTTGTCTATATGCAATAAGAAATTGTGTACTGACAACTATTTTTTTTGAATGAAGATATTTTATAATATATGAACATTAAATTGGTATTAGAGTTAAGTTATATTTATGTAAAAAGTAACAAAAATCTGTAGAAATTTATGACAAAATTTAGTACACTAACTATATGTTCTTATTTAAAATTTAAAGGTATGATTAGAAATTACCTAGTAGAGTAAGATTGATTAATAAAAGAATCATAAAACAAAAATATTAATCATAAAAATTATAAAATAACTTACTTAAAATAAAACCATAGAACTTACAAAAATTAAAAAAGCATATAAGTATGGAGGGGTACAATGGATGAATTATTTCATATAGGAATTGATGTAGGTTCTACAACAGTAAAGGTTGTGGTACTTAATAATAACAATATAGTTCATAAAGAGTATAAAAGACATTATTCTGATGTGAAGAAATCAGTTAAAGAAGTACTAAATGGAATATACGAAAAATTGGGAGATATAAATGCAACCATTATAATAACTGGTTCAGGAGGAATTGGAATCTCAAAAAAACTTGGGGTGAAATTTGTCCAAGAAGTTATATCTAGTACAAAATCAATAGAATATTTCCATCCGGAAACTGATGTTGTTATAGAACTTGGAGGAGAAGATGCAAAAATAACCTATTTAAGTGGAGGAATAGATCAAAGAATGAACGGTATATGTGCAGGTGGTACTGGAGCATTCATAGACCAAATGGCTTCGCTTTTAAAGACAGATGCTAGTGGTTTAAATGAATTAGCTAAAGGCTACAATGTTATTTACCCAATAGCCTCAAGATGTGGTGTTTTTGCTAAAACCGACATTCAACCTCTTATAAATGATGGAGCTAAGCAGACTGATATAGCAATGAGTATTTTTAATGCAGTTGTCGTACAAACAGTAAGTGTTCTTTCTTGTGGAAGAAAAATAGAAGGCAATGTTGCATTTTTAGGTGGGCCATTGTATTTTTTATCTGAACTTAGAGAAGCTTTTAAAAGAGTACTAGATTTAAAAGATGAAAATGTAATTTTCCCAGAAGATGCACAGCTTTATATTGCTATTGGAGCAGGATTATTATCAGTAGATGAAGATAGTATAAAACTTAAATCTCTAATAGAAAAACTAGACAATATAAAAAACATTGAAGATGGAGAGGTAAATTTATTAGAACCTTTATTTAAAGATAGAAATGAGTATGAAGAATTTTTTAAAAGACATGAAAAAGAAAAAATAGATTATGTAGATATAAATTCAATTAATAAAAATTGTTATCTAGGAATTGATGCAGGTTCTACTACTACTAAGGCCGCGCTTATTGATGAAGATGGGAATTTAGTATATTCTTATTATAATAGTAATGAAGGAAATCCACTAAAAACAACAATCAAGGTCATAAATGAAATATATGATATATTACCAAAAGACGTTAAAATCTTGAGTTCAACTGTAACTGGATATGGAGAGGGGCTTATTAAAAAAGCATTAAAAATAGATAATGGGGAAATAGAGACTATAGCACATTATAAAGCTGCTAAATTTTTTAATAAAGATGTAGACTTTATACTTGATATTGGTGGTCAAGATATGAAGTGCTTAAAAATAAAAGATGGTGTAATTGATAATATAATATTAAATGAGGCTTGCTCATCAGGCTGTGGTTCATTTTTAGAGACCTTTGCAAGTTCTTTATCTATGACAATAGAGGAATTTGCACATGAAGGTGTCTATTCTCAAAGTCCTGTAGATTTAGGTTCAAGATGTACTGTGTTTATGAATTCGAGAGTAAAACAATCTCAAAAAGAAGGAGCAAGTGTTGGAGATATATCAGCAGGCTTATCCTATTCTGTAATAAAGAATGCTTTATTTAAAGTAATAAAAATCAGAGATTTAAATGAGATTGGAAATAATATTGTTGTACAAGGTGGAACATTTTACAATGATTTAGTACTTAGAAGTTTTGAAAGGTTAATTGGCAAAAATGTAATTAGACCTAATATTTCTGGAATTATGGGTGCTTTTGGTTCAGCTCTTATAGCCAGAGAGAAGTATGAAAGTGGATATCAAACATCTTTATTATCTAAAGAAGAATTGAATAGTATAAAATTAGAATCAAGTGTAATTAGATGTAAAGGATGCTCAAATCATTGTCTTCTTACAATAAACAAATTTTCTGATAATGAAATTTTTATTTCAGGAAATAGATGTGAGAAGGGAGAAGCCATTTATGGCGATAAAAAGATAGGTTTAGAAAAGAAAAACACCATAAATCTATTTAAGTATAAATATGACAGGATTTTTAAATACAAACCATTAGAAAAAGATAAGGCAAAAAAAGGAGAGATAGGAATACCAAGAGTATTAAATATGTATGAAGATTATCCATTTTGGTTTACATTTTTCAATGATATGGGATTTAGAGTTGTACTTTCAGATAGGTCATCAAAACAATTATATGAAACTGGTATAACTAGCATTGCTTCTGAAACAGTGTGTTATCCTGGGAAATTAGTTCATGGGCATATAGAAAATCTAATTTCAAAAGGAATAAAAAATATATTTTATCCAAGTGTGACCAATGAAAATAAAGAGGATTTAAGTGCAGATAATTATTATAATTGTCCTGTTGTAATATCCTATTCTGAAGTAATAAAAAATAATGTGGAAAATATAAGAAACAAAAATATAAATTACATAAATCCATTTATAAGTTTAAATGATAAGGCAAAGTTGAAAAAGAGACTTCATGAGGAATTATCAAAACGTTTTACTGGTATAAATATAACTAAGGAAGAAATTAATCATGCAGTTGATAAAGCTACTGATGAACAAAATTCATTTAAAATGGAGATGCAAGCAGCAGGCGAAAGAGCACTTAAGGAGATAAAAGAGAGAAACTTAAAGGGAATTGTATTATGTGGTAGACCATATCATATAGATCCAGAAATAAATCATGGAATGCCAGAGCTTATAAATTCTTTAGACATGGCAGTGCTTACTGAAGATTCTATATGTCACTTAGCAAATATGCAAAGACCACTTAGAGTTGTAGACCAATGGGTCTATCATTCAAGATTATACAAAGCAGCTAGTTTTGTAAGAGATAAAAATTATTTAGAATTGGTTCAACTTAATTCATTTGGGTGTGGCTTAGATGCAGTAACTACAGACCAAGTTCAAGAAATACTTAATGAAAAATCTAAAATATATACTATTATAAAAATTGATGAAGGTAATAATTTAGGAGCTGCAAAGATAAGAATGAGGTCTTTAAAAGCAGCTATGTTTGAAAGAGAAAGTAAAAATATAGATGTAAAAAATATGAAAGTAGATAGAATACAGTATGCAAAGAATAATCAAATAACGAACAAACATACTATATTAGCACCGCAAATGTCACCTATACATTTTCAATTTCTTGAAGAAGCTGTAAATTTGAGTGGATATAAGATAGAAATTTTAAAAGATACAGATAGTAGTGTTATTGAGGAAGGTTTGAGATATGTAAATAATGATGCTTGTTACCCAGCTATAATAGTAGTAGGTCAATTAATAACAGCATTAAAGTCTGGAAAATATGATTTAAATAATACATCTGTTGCAATAACTCAAACTGGTGGCGGTTGTAGAGCTACAAATTATATTGGATTTTTAAGAAAAGCTATGTATGATGCAGGATTTAAAGATGTCCCAGTTATTGCACTTAGTGTAAATGGAATAGAAGATAGTGGAATAATGGATAATGTATCGCTAAAATTAATCAATAGACTTTTTATGGCTGTTGTGTATGGAGATTTATTAATGAAAGTACTCTATAAAGTGAGACCATATGAGAAAGTTATTGGAAGTACAAATGCTCTATATGAAAAATGGGTTGATATATGTAAAAAATCTCTTGTCAAAGCTAAAATTTCTGTATTTACTAAAAATATAAAAGAGATAGTAAATGAGTTTGACAACCTAGAGATATTAGATATTAAAAAACCTAAAGTAGGTTTAGTTGGAGAAATATTAGTGAAATTTCATCCAATTGCAAACAATAATCTAGTGAATATATTAGAGCGAGAAGGAGCCGAAGCAGTTGTACCAGACCTTACAAATTTCTTTTTAAGTTGTGCGTTTAATACTATTTATAAGCACACTCATTTAGAAGGAAGTAGAAAAAGTAGAATGATAGGGGAATCCTTTATATACATAACAAGTATATACCAAAGGGTATATAAAAAAGCACTTGATAAAAGTAAAAGATTTTATGCTCCAGGAAATATAAAAACAGTTGCGAAGGATACAGAACCAGTAGTATCATTAGGAAATCAAACTGGAGAAGGATGGCTTTTAACAGGTGAGATGGTTGAATTATTAAATGAAGGTGTGGAAAATATCATTTGTATGCAACCTTTTGGATGTTTACCTAATCATATAATTGGTAAAGGTTCCATAAAAGAATTAAAAAGGTTATATAAGAATGCAAATATAATTCCTATTGATTATGACCCTTCTGCAAGTGAGGTGAATCAGCTTAACAGGATAAAACTTATGCTTTCTAAAGCTTTTAAAAATATAGAAGATTAAGGTTTCACATGTTGAAAATTTATAGCTTTCTAAATAAGCTACTATTATATTAATAATTATAAAAAGAGTTACTCTATATTTTTTAGGGTAACTCTTTATTACTTGAAAAATTATATGTATACTAATATAAAAGGGGGGGAAGTTATATGAATTTAGTATATGATGTTTATGAGTCTAAAATAGGAAATTTGTACATATTGAGTGAAGATGGTTTTGTAGTTAGCGTAGATATAGGAGATGAAAAATTTAATAGTTTAAAAGAAGAATATATTAAAAAAGGAATAGATATAAAAAGAAGTAAAGAAGATTTAAAAGAAGCAATAAATCAGATAGACGATTATTTTAATGGAAAAAGAAAAAAATTTGATTTAAAAATACATGTTGATGGTACTGAATTCCAAAAATCTGTCTATGAAGAAATGTTAAAAATACCTTATGGAAAAACACTATCATACTCAGAAATAGCACAAAATATAAATAATCCAAAGTCTGTTAGAGCAATTGGACAAGCAAGTAAAAGCAATAAAATCCCAATAATAATACCTTGTCACAGAGTTGTTGGTAAAAACAATGTTGGTGGATATATGGGAAATCATTCTGACTTAAAAAAAATATTATTAGATTTAGAAAAAAATAGTTAAATTGGTTAAAAGTGATTTTTTTGTTAATATTTGATATAATTATGTTAGAAGAAATTTTTAATTTACGATGATAAGGGGGAGTTTTAATGTGCAATAAAGTTATAGCATCAAAATATCATGAAAAGGGGTTCAATTGTGCAGAGTCAGTTATAAAAGCATATAATGAAGAGTTTAATACAGATATACCAGTTTGTTTAGGTAGTGGATTAGGTTCAGGCTGTGGAGTTGCTAGTTTATGTGGTGCAGTAAACGCCTCAAATATAATAATTGGATATGTAAGAGGTAGAAACCATGAAGGTGAAAGCACTAAAGCTAAAGCATATGCTAAAGATTTGACAACAACAGTAAGAAATGAGTACGGTTCAGAGTTATGTATAGACTTAAAAAAAGATTTAGTTGCATGTAGAGAGATAATGGATTTTGCATATGATAGTTTAAAAGAAACTTTAAAAAAGGAACTATAATAAATATAAGCTATAGAATATAAGCTATTTGATATAATATATTTAATAAGTCTATTATATTATAACTTATTAGTTGCAAATAAAACGCAATGAACTTTAAAAGAATATTAGATTTTATATTATAAAGACGCTCAGAAAGGAGCGTCTTTTTGCTAGTATAATTTAGAAAAAAGTTATATTATTTATTAACAGAATTTAAATGACAGTTGAGTATTAGCATTCATTGATGTAAATCAGCTTAATTAACAGATAATATTTATATAGGTATCTCAATTATTTCTATTTATTTTTTGTTATGTTATACTCAGCTTAAATAAATATTTGTTACAAAGGAGATGAAAGTATTGGAAAATATTGATTTGCTTATTAATGACTTATGTTCAAAAAATCACACTGAAGCATATAAAACTTTTTTATTTCTAGAAAATGAAAGCAAAAAATCAAACATTACATACTGTTTCTTTGATTATTTTCTAGAGATGATTAATAATGAAAGTTCATATATTCGTACAAGAGGACTGTCATTAATAGTTGCAAATGCTAAGTGGGATACTGATAATAAAATTGAAATGAATATAGATAGTATACTAAGTCACATAGTGGATAAAAAGCCTTCTGTGGCGAGAAATTTTATTCAGTCATTACCTAATATTACAAAATATAAGAAACAACTTATTCATCGTATAAGAAGGGAATTAAGTAATGCAGATATAAGTATTTATAATGATAATATGAAACCATTAGTAGAAAAGGATATAAGTAATACTTTATCTAATCTTGAGTAAAGATATATTATCTAAATTTTACCAGTTGATATCATCATTAGGGATTAATTTTTTTGACAATAGCAAGAAATGTGAAAACAGCTAAGACAGAATTATGTACAATCATACTAGAAGGAGGCATTATGAAAACTAATTTAGAAACAATACAGGATGTAGTTGATAAGGATGGTAAAAGTTTGATTGAATATTGGGTTCTAATTTTATGAGTATTATAATATGCTTGAATATATAGACTAAATAAAAGTAGTAAAAATTGTTGTAATGAGTAAAAGCTTTATATGTTAAAAGAGAATATACATAATTTAATGGTAGTTTTGAAATAACAAATTAAAGCTATCATTTTTATTTTGAAAAATCATTCAATGAAATAGATTCAGTTTGTTAAATGTATTATTTATAAAATTATAGATAATATATTGTTAAAGAAAATATTTGATAAATTAAATGTTTTCTTTGACAATGTATATATATGAATGATAATATCTAAATGAATAAAAGCTTTGGTAGTAAAATGATTTCTTACAATCCACTTTAGGTATTATTAATAAATAAAAAATTTAAAAATACATAATGTGTCTAACAAACGATGATACTAGAATGATACTGTTTTTATAAGAAATTATAAAATACATAATTAATAAAAATAATATATTGAATTATATAATAGATTGGGTTTTACTAAATAAAAAAGAACTGAAATCCCCATGTTATTATACAAAAGCAAAGGTGGGAACAAAAATGAAAGCAATTGATGATGCTATAACATCACCATATTTAAGCTATGATATCAATGAAGATATTAGTATCTATGAAGGTAGATTTTGCATATATTTAGATAAGAAATATAGATGTAATGGAAAAATTTATTATAAAATGACACCTCCAATATCCATAAATTTTAAAGCAGATATAGGTTGCATTGAAGATATAGAAAATGAAGATGATAACTTAGTTTTGGATTATGATAATGCTATTCTTGAGGTCTATGGTTATAAGATTATTTCTATAACAATAAATACTCTAAGTGATTTTGGCATAGAAGGATATATCAATGATGATTGTATAAAATCTAAAAACTCTTATGTTGAACATGTAGATTTTAATATAATAAACTTAGATAAAATACCTGGAAAACTTATAAAATACAATGATAAAGTATATGCAGGTAGGATTGAATTTGATATAAATGATTATGTTGTTACTATAGATAAACGGTATGATTATAGAAAAGAATTAAAGTCAGATTTGAGGTCTAAATCTGGAGCAATAATAACTCATATAGGTAGGATTAGAAGAAAAGATGGTAAAATTTTTAGAACTAATAATACAATAAATCTTTTAGATAGAATAGCAACAGCCTTGAGTTTTATGTGTGGAAGATATGTTGGATTTTGTTTGGCAAAAGGATATAGAAATGGTAATGAAGTTTATAGAATTTGGAATGAGAATCAAATAACACCTTTTAGATATGTACCAACATGGTCAGATACGCTGTCAAATTATCATAATATGGAAAAATATATAAGTCTCATGTGTAAAAAATTAGAAGATTTTTATTATGGTTCTGCGATAAAGAGTGTTGTTGATTGGTATATAGAGTCTCTTGGAAGTGTGACTATGGAAAATAATATAATATCTGTACAGATTGCACTTGAAACTTTGTCATATGTAATGCTAGTAGAGCAGAATAAGGTGCTTACAGATGAAACTTTTGACCATAATTTGGCATCTAAAAATATCAGACTTCTACTTGATATATGTAAGATACCATATGGTAAATATGAGTTAGATATATTTGACAATATGATAAAAAAGAAGTTTGATGATGGAATAGATTTAATTATTTATTTAAGAAATAGTATAGTTCATCCAAGTAGAAAAGCCCATAGAGCTACATTAGAAGTTGAAGACATTTGGAATATAATTTCAATTGGAACAAGATATATTGAGCTTGTTTTGCTTTTTATTTTGGGATATAAAGGAGAGTATTCTAATAGATTGGTAGAACGATGTTATGGTGAGGTGGAAGTTGTGCCTTGGAATTAGATTTTTATATTTATTTTAAAATATATATTGACAGATATTACCTTATGATATAAAATCAATATCATAATAAGAATTCAAAACAACATTAAATGCTACGAAAAGAAATAGTAAAAGTAAGTAATCTTAAACAGAGAGTTTCCGATTGGTGAGAGGAGCAATAGATTTTACTTTGAACACATCTTTGAGCAGGACTCTGAAAGAGTAAAAATACTTTATTAGGAGCTTTCCGGTATCCTTGCACCCGTTATAGTGCTAGAGTATAATTTTATTGTACTTAAAGAGGTTAGTGTCGTGAGGCATTAATGAACAGAGGTGGAACCACGAGATTTAACTCCCGTCCTCTAGCAATAGCTAGAGACGGGAGTTTTTTAATATAATTTTTTAAGCGCGCAGAAAATTATATTGCAACAGATACATTTTTTCTAAAATAATCAAAATATTTAAAAATTTAAAAGATGAGGGAGAATATTATGAAAAATATATTAAAAAAATTAGGATTATTTACAATTATGTTAGGTTTAGTAAGTGGAATGGCAGGTTGTTCAAAATCAGATAATGAAAAGGATAAAAATACTTCAAATACATCAAAAAAAGAGGTAATTGTAGGATTTGATAATACATTTGTACCAATGGGATTTTTAGATGAAAAAGGAGAAACAGTGGGATTTGATGTTGATTTAGCAAAAGAGACATTTAAGAGACTTGGAATGGAAGTTAAATTTCAACCAATAGATTGGTCAATGAAAGAAACAGAGTTAAACGATTCAAAAACTGTAGATGTATTATGGAATGGATATTCTATAACAGATGAGAGAAAGAAAATAGTATCATATACAGAACCTTATTTACAAAATAAACAAATAATAGTTACTTTAAGTGATTCAAAAGTAAATACAAAAGCTGATTTAAAAGATAAAGAAGTTGGAACTCAACAAGGTTCAACAGCTCTTGATGCAGTAGAAAAAGATAAAGATTTTATGAATAGCTTAAAGGGTGGAGCTCCAGTTCTTTATGATACTTATGATAAAGCACTTAGAGACTTAGAAATAGGTAGAACTAGTGCAGTTGTTGGTGATGAAGTTTTAATTAGATACTATATGGGACAAAAAGGTGAAGATAAATATAAAGTATTAAAAGAAGATTTTGGATTAGAAGATTATGTTGTAGCAACATCTAAAGAAAATCCAGAACTTTGTAAGAAAATAAATGAAACATTACAAGAAATGAAAAAAGATGGAGCTTTTGACAAAATTTATGATAAGTGGTTTAAATAAAAGATAAGTTAGCTGTTAAGAAGGGGGCACTAAAGGCATGTTACAAGGTTTAGAAATAGTTATAGCAATGTTTTGTATAACATTGATAGTATCAATTCCATTGGGGATTGGAGTTGCATTTTTAAGATTATCAAAAAATAAATTAATAAGTGGTATTACACAATGTTATATATTAATAATGAGAGGAACACCTTTACTTTTACAAATGATAGTAATATTCTATGGTTTACCTCTTATAGGAATTGTGTTTGACAGATTTACAGCTGGAATAGTAGCTTTCTTCTTAAATTATGCAGCATACTTTGCAGAAATATTTAGAGGTGGAATACAATCAATAGATAGAGGTCAATATGAAGCTTCAAAAGTACTAGGGTTTGATAAATTTACGATGTACAAGAGAATCATATTTCCACAAGTTTTTAAAAGAATACTAGCACCTATTTCAAATGAAGTAATTACATTGGTAAAAGATACATCTTTAGTATATATATTAGGATTAAATGATATTTTAAGAATATCTCAAATAGCAATGAATAGAGAAGCAAGTTTGTTACCACTATTTGAGGCAGGAGCAATATATCTTATATTTGTAGCTATACTCACTAAGGGATTTGAATTACTTGAAAAAAAATATTCTTATTACAGATAAAGCTACAATAATTATAGGAGGAGGTTTTTCATATGTTGAAAATCAGTAATTTAAATAAATCATTTAAAAAAAATAAAGTACTTAAAGATATTTCTTTTGAACTAGAAGAAGGTCAGATTGGTGTCTTACTTGGCAAATCTGGTGCAGGAAAGACTACAATATTAAGATGTATAAATGGTCTTGAAGAATTTGATAGTGGAGAAATTATAATAGATAATGAAATAATAAAAAATAAGAAAGACATGGCAAAAATACGTGGTAAAATAGGTATGGTCTTTCAAAACTTCAATCTATTTCCTCATATGACAGTACTTGAAAATATAATTGAATCTCCAGTTAATGTTTTTAAGGTTCCTAGAGAGGAAGCTGAAAATAGAGCTAAAGAACTTTTGAGACTAGTTGATTTGGAAGATAAATTGAATTCCTATCCATTTGAGTTGTCAGGAGGACAGCAACAAAGAGTTGCAATAGCTAGGTCTTGTGCATTAATGCCAAAAGTTCTCTGTTTTGATGAGCCTACTTCTGCACTTGATATTGATACTATTCAAAAAGTAGTAAATATAATGAATAGGCTTAAAGATAAGGGAATGACTATACTGATAATTACACATGATGTTGTATTTTCAAATAGTGTTGCAGATAAGATTATAAGTATAAAAGATGGTATAGTTGAGGATATTCAAATAAAAGAAAAAATTGTTTAAATTTTTATAAATGAAATTTGTATTAAAATTTTATAAAAAAATAAGGATTGTTTGTCTGATTTTTACAATGAAAAATATAAATTTTAATGTATAATTATATAAAATTTATATTTTGTATCAAGGAGGAGATATTGACCATGCTAACTCCA
The DNA here is from genome assembly GCF_020657755.1 of Clostridioides sp. ZZV15-6388. NCBI lineage: Bacteria > Bacillati > Bacillota > Clostridia > Peptostreptococcales > Peptostreptococcaceae > Clostridioides > Clostridioides sp. ZZV15-6388. Next base: position 143,342 of record NZ_JAGWCU010000008.1, read on the forward strand.
TATTTAACATTTAATGGGACCTGTGAAAAAGCATTTAACTTTTATGCTGAGGCTTTCGGAGGTGGAAAAACTCTGTTTGCACGATTAGATAACAACCCAAGCAATCCTGTTATGCACGCAAGTGTTACTTTCACAAAATATGAAGGTTGTATAATGGGGGCCGATACAAACCAGCCTGTTGTAATTTCTGGAATGGCGATTTGTGTTGTGCTACCGTCTCGAGAAGTGATAGAAGAAATATCTGTAAAACTTGCCGAGGGCGGTACGCTTGTGCAAGGATTTTTACCACACCCACCACCAGATCAAAGTGATGGTGGTGCTGAAGTGCTTGATAGGTATGGGTATACTTGGTATTTGAGTACATAGTTAAAACAAAAAACCTACAACTAATAAGCATAATATAGAGTAGCTAAATTTCAATTTAACAACGTAGTAAAAAAGTCGTGACTTTAAATTGTCATGGCTTTTAATTGTATAAAAATTCAAGAATTTTATTGAAAGCTTAGAGTAATTATGATACAAATTGATTAAAATATACAAATTATGGGTATAAGCATATAAATATTAAGATAAAAAACTAGAAAGGAAGTTTTACTACAATGATTAAATTATATGGATATACAAAATGTTCTACAGTTAAAAAAGCAAAAAATTGGCTTAAAGAAAATAATTTAAAATTTGAGGATATAGACATGGTTCAAAATCCACCAACTAAGGATGAATTAGAGTCAATTTATAATATTAGTGGGTATGATATAAAAAAATTTTTTAATACAAGTGGAATGAAATATAGAGAATTAGGTCTTAAAGATGTAGTAAAGACTGAGCAAGATGATAAACTTCTAGAAATATTAGTAAGTGATGGTATGCTTATTAAAAGACCACTACTATTTGATGGTAAAAATGTACTGTTAGGGTTTAAAGAAGATGTATGGAAAGATATTTTATTAAAGGAAGAATAGAAATCAATGGGTGTATTAGTTAAAATTTTTAATTGATACACCTATAAATTTAAGTATTTTTAGTATTTAGCATTGAGATTAAAACCACATCAATAGAATTATTAACTATTAGATAGAAGAATCTTGTACTTTCTGAGTTTAATATATTAAATAAATACATATCTTTTTACATAAAAGTACTATTAAATCTAAATCTTGATTTTAATCTGTTAATTCTTGCAAACTGGCATGTGATTTTTTAGAATTTATACTATACATAAAGTCTAATAAAATATAATATTATTTATTATTTTGTGGATATTTGTTACTATTAAAAAAATATCCACATTAAATTTGTCTCAAATAAATTTAATGTGAATAAACATGACCTTTCTTATACAAATTATATCATTTATTTTATTTAAAATAACATAATATTACAACGAATTATTACAAAATTACTTATTATTAACCATGAACATTTGTTTTGTGATATTATATTTATATGAGGATATTGTCATAAAAAACATTATATTTATACAAAAAATTAAATGAAAAATTTATTTGATATGAATGTTTTTTACGAATTATACCTCTACTTATAGTTTTACAAATAATAATAGTATTTAAAAATTTGACAACAAAAAAAGAAAACTTTCAAAAGAATTAAATCTAAAAAGAATAGGAGATAAATATGGGTATTGAAGATTTATATGGTTTTGAATGTGTTCCTGTGAACAATGATATTGATATTGACAATTTATTAGAGACGATGATAGAAGATGGAAAAGAAAAAGGGTATACACCAATTATAATTATCGATGAAAAGGTAGGATTGCTAAAAGAAAACATCGATATTATTAATAAAGAGTATGGATCTCTTGAGAACTACAAAGAGTATTGTCTGAAAAAATATAATGAAATTGATGTAAATGAATTTTTCAAGTATAGGAAGAGTGAAATTTCAGAGATGATAAAAGAACTCATAGATTCAGAAGATACTTTTTGTGACTATAAAAGTTTTAACCCAATTACAAATATAGATATATTTCAAGAAAATAACAAAGTTTACATAGCTAAAGTCCCAACAACTAAACCTTACGAAGTATTTGCATATATACCAATTGGTGGATTTAACGATTGTCCTAGTGATGAAGAGCATATAGCAGTTGCAAAATATTGGTACGAAAACTATGGAGCATACCCGATAGCAATTGGATGTGACACAGTTCAATATTTTTCAAAAAATATAACTAGCGATAATAAAATGTTTAATAACTTATGCATAGAATTAATCTTGTACTGTGAAGATATTATTGTACAAGGATATGAGACATTAAGAGCTCTAAAAGAGGTAATACAAGGTTCTACTATATGGCTTTTTTGGTGGGATTGATATAGAACTGTGTAAACTATAAGTATTAAGTTTAAGTTTTTAGAACATTTCTAATGATAGTATCTTTTTGTAATTTACAATTATATTACTAAGAAGAGTAATTATATGATAATAAAATCGTGAACTTAGCCATGAAGACAGGCTACTTACACTTCATGGCTTTTAAGTATATTGCTGTATTACACTGTTTTGTTTTTATATAGTGTAGTACAGTAATATGCTTAAATTATAAAGATATAAATAAAAGTACTTTAATATTATAATTAATATACTTAAAAGACATTCTAATTTTTAAAATATATACTTTATATGTTATAATCATTAAGTATGTAAAAAATAAGAATAGTTTTAGAGTTCATATTTTCTTGATATGGAGGTAGATTTAATGAAGGAAAGAGAAAAGCTAGAAAAATTAAGAGAAAATTTGATTGGGTTAGAAAGTGTGGCAGTTGCTTATTCAGGTGGAGTTGACAGTAATTTCTTACTTAAAGTAGCAAGAGATACATTAGGAGATAATGTTATAGCTGTAACTGTTCATGCAATGATGCACTCAAATAGAGAAATAGAAGAAGCAAAACAATATACTAAGGATTTTGGAGTTAAACATATTATATTAAAAATAGAAGATTTTGATTTAAAGGAATTCAAAGAAAATGGTGCTGAAAGATGTTATCATTGTAAAAAATATATATTTACTAAAATAAAAGAGGTCGCAAAGGAACATAATATAAAGTACATAGTAGATGGAACCAATGTAGATGATTTAGGAGACTATAGACCAGGTCTTAAAGCACTAAATGAATTAGAAGTAATTAGTCCATTAAAAGAAAGTGGATTAAAGAAAGATGAAATTAGGTTACTTTCAAGAAATATGAAGTTAGAAACTTTTAATAAACCATCATTTGCATGTCTGGCAAGCAGAATTCCTTATGGTGTTGAAATTACAGATGAAAAGCTTAGGATAATAGAAAAAAGTGAAGAATATTTATCCGACTTGGGATTTTCTCAATTTAGAGTAAGAATGCATGGAAATATAGCTAGAATAGAAGTTAACCAGGAAGAATTAGGTAAATTTTTTGAAAATAACAATTTTAGTAAAGTTGACACTAAATTAAAAGAATTTGGCTTTAAATATGTTACACTAGATATGTCAGGATATCAAATGGGAAGTATGAATTTAAATATGTAAATAGGTTAAAAAATAAATAATCGTTATAATTAATATAAGAAACAGGAGGTTTTATGAAAAACTATACACTAATATCGCCATGTTTTTTTGGAATGGAGAAAATGTTGGCTAGAGAAATTACTAATTTGGGATATGAAATAATAAAAACAGAAGATGGAAGAATAACATATAAGACTGATGAATTTGGAATAGCAAAATCAAATATGTGGTTGAGATGTGCAGAAAGAGTACATCTTAAGATTGCTGAATTTGAAGCAAAAAGCTTTGATGAATTATTTGAAAATACAAAAAGGATAAACTGGTCTAAATATATACCTTATGGAGCGCAATTTCCTATTTCAAAGGCTTCTTCTATAAAATCAAAATTATACAGTACACCAGATGTACAAGCTATAGTAAAAAAAGCTATTGTAGAAAGCTTAAAGAAAAGTTATTTAGAGGATGGTTTGCTTAAAGAAGATAAAGAAAAATACCCTATATTTGTATTTATACACAAAGATAAAGTAACTCTTTCAATAGACACAACTGGAGATGCTCTACATAAAAGAGGATATAGAGAAAAAGCAAATAAAGCTCCAATAAGAGAAACTTTAGCTTCTGGACTTATCTACTTAACTCCTTGGAAAGCAGGTAGGACTTTAGTAGACCCTATGTGTGGTTCTGGTACTATATTAATTGAAGCAGCCATGATAGGTATAAATATGGCGCCTGGCTTAAATAGAGAATTTATATCAGAAAAATGGAGAACACTTGATAAAAAGATTTGGTGGGATGTAAGAAAAGATGCTTTTAATAAAATAGACAATGAATCTAAATTTAAAATTTATGGATATGATATAGATGCAGAATGTATAGATATAGCTCAAGAAAATGCAGAAATAGCAGGTGTAGATGAATATATAGAATTTAATGTAGGAGATGCAACTGAGTTTAAAAGTGAAGAAGAATTTGGATTTATAGTTACCAATCCACCTTATGGAGAACGATTAGAAGATAAGGATAGTGTTAAACAATTATATAAAGAGCTTGGTTATGCATTTAGAAAGTTAAAAAATTGGTCATATTATCTGATAACTTCTTATGAAGAATTTGAATATGAATTTGGACAAAAAGCAGCTAAAAAGAGAAAACTATATAATGGTATGCTAAAAACTAACTTTTTCCAATATCCAGGGCCTAAACCTCCTAGAAATAATAATTAGATTTTATATTTATCATAAGTTTTATCAAAATAATAAAGTTTTGTTAAAATAAGTAAAACCTTATGAGGATTTGAAACGTCTAACTATTGTGAGGAGATTTTTGCGAGAAAAATTTAAGATTGTAGGATTAGGAGGAGTTAAATGAAGTTATTAAAACTTATTATTGTATCAGGCTTAATGATGTTATTTGTTACTGGATGTAATGTTAAAACTGAATCTCCAGAGCAATTGGCAAAGATACCTGACTATGATGATACAAAAAAAGTATTGTACGATGGTATAGATCAGCTACTAAAACCAGACTCATCTATGATATTGCCTTCTAATACAAAAGAGGTAGGAAAAATAAATAAGGTAGATTTAAATAGTGATGGAGTTGATGAATTAGTAGTATTTGAGCAAAAAGAAGATTTAAGTAATAATGTTAATAAAGTAGGTTTTGTAACCTTAAGTTACAATGGTGAAAAATATGTACTAGGAGACCATTATTTAGAAAATGGAGAATCAATAGAATATGCTAATTTCTATGATTTGGATTCAGATGGATATAAGGAAGTTATTTTACTTGTTAAATCCAAAGATAAAACTAATATGCATATATACAAAGTAAGGGATAATGAAATCACAAAAGTATACGATTTAGATGCTTCTTGGATTCAAAATAAAGAAGATTTTAACGATATAAAAGTAAAGATTGGTTATATAGATGGAGATGACAAGATAGATATATTAATGCTTCATTTGAATAATAAAACTAATGAGATGTTTGCAACTGTTGCAAATTTTGATGGAACTATGAAGGTTAAGGATTATGTCAAATTTGAAAATGTAAAAAATCTAAATGAGTTATATATAACTCTAGGTAATGTTGCTTCATCTGTTGGAAACTCATCGGCATCCATCAAAGGTGTTGTACTTGATATTCCCATGTTAAAGGAAAATAATTATATCACACAGATATTATATATGAAAAATGATAAAATTCAAAAAGTATTTAGTGATTATGATAAAACTATTACTAAACCTTACTACATACCTGTTGATGATGTTGATAAAGATAAAATTATAGAGATACCTATAGTTGCTGGTGGAAATAGAAATACCTATACCTCTAAAGCATCTGCTAATATAAGTTGGTACAGATGGAATGGGAAAGAAGGTTCTAATTCAAAATTAATATTTATAAGCCAGATATACTATAATTATAAATACAATTTTAGGTTATTTATGCAAAATAATTTAGTGGATAAAATAATTGTTGAACAAGAGTTTGTTGGTGAAAAAGCAGTATTTAAATTTTACTATTTTGATTATTCAGAACGTAAGAATTTATTTAATATAGTAGTAGAGAGTAAAAATAAACTTGAAGATAGAAAAAGTGCAAATACACAAAATTCTATTGTACTTCAAGAAAGTGATGAATATACTTTTTTACTAGTTATAAATGATGCAAATGAAATGGATAAGCTAGATATTACTATAGACGCATTAAAAGAGTATTTCTCATTAATATATGGTTAATATTATACTCAATTGGAGGTTTTATTTTATGAAGGAAAAAATACTTATACTAGAAGATGAAATTGGAATTAGAAGTTTTGTCAGTATAAACTTAAAAAGAGAAGGCTATGAAATAGTTGAAGCGGGTACAGGTAGAGAAGCTATAGAAAAAATGACAACAGAAAGTGACATTACAATAGCTCTTTTAGATGTAATGCTTCCAGATATAAGTGGAATAGAGGTTTGTAAATTTATAAGGGAAAATTTTGATCAAGTTGGTATAATAATGCTTACTGCAAAAGCTCAAGAAGATGATAAAATAGAAGGATTTATTTCAGGAGCAGATGATTACATCATAAAACCATTTAGTATAAAGGAGCTTTTAGTCAGGGTTTCTGCTCTTCTTAGAAGAGTTGCAAAAGATGATTCAAATGTTAAGTCAAGTGAAATAGTCTCACCACCATTTATACTTGATATAGATAAAAGAAAATTATTTAAGAATGGTAAAGAGATTGAACTTACTCCAACAGAATTTTCAATAGTAAAATATCTGATATCAAATGCTAAACAATCATTAAGTAGAGATCAGATATTAGATGAGGTATGGGGAACTAATTATTTGTATGATTTTAAAATAGTAGATGTAAATATAAGAAGGATAAGAAATAAAATAGAAGATGACCCATCAAAACCAAAATATATACAAACTATTTGGGGTTATGGATACTGTTTTAGAAAGGAAGAATAATAGTGTTACATTTTGAAGGTCTGAGAAAAAAAGTAATAAAAAACTATTTTATAATAATTATTATAATGGTAACTCTGTTTGAAGGGCTATTCATGTTTTATATACAAAACTATTACTATGATTCTGTTAAACAGCTACTTGAATCTGAAATAAAATATGCTGATGAATATAATGCTATTACAATGGAAACTACAAGTTTTGAGAAAAAAGTCAAAAACATTTTTGATAAACAACCATTAACAAAGAATTCAGAATTTGGGATTTCAATAATAGATAAGAATAAAAATGTTATATTGGACCAATATGGATTTAAAAGTAAAGAAAAAGCAAATTATGAAGATGTAGATAATGCATTAAGAGATGTAAAGACTAAGAATTTAACACCATATACTTATAAAATACCAGATACAGGAGAACATGTCATGAGTATCTCCTTACCACTCAAAGTAAATAATATTATAGAAGGTGTTGTTAGATATACTGTTTCATTAGATGGAATAGATAACGCCATATTAAAGCAAGCTACATGGCTTATATTGGCAGGAATATTTATACTTATTATAGCTATACTAATAAGTCTCAAATTTGCTGAGACTCTGATAAAACCGTTGAGAGAGCTAAAGAAGTTTGCAAACGAATTAGCAGTAGGAAACTACAATATAAAATTGGAAAATATGAAGATTGTAGATGATGAAATTGGTGATTTAGCACAGACATTTGAACATATGGCACATGAAATTGATAAGAGTGAAAAATTGAAAGAAGAATTTATATCTTCTGTATCTCATGAGCTGAGAACTCCTCTTACATCTATAAAGGGATGGAGTGAAACATTAGGATATGAAAGTATAACTAGAGAAGAGTTAGATTTAGGTCTAGGTATTATACAAGATGAGACAGAAAGACTTATAAAGTTGGTAGAAGAATTATTGGATTTTTCAAGGCTTTCCTCTGATAGGATAAAGCTTCATGTTGATATAGTTGATGTTGAAGGATTAGTTGTTGGGGTTGTAAATCAGTTGAAAGTTAAAGCAGCTGAAAAAGATATATCACTTTTATTTGAATTTGAAAATGAATTTATAGAAAATATCCAAGGAGATAAAAATAGACTAAGACAAGTTCTTATAAATTTAATACAAAATTCATTTAAATTCACTAGTCAGGGTGGTTACATAAAAGTTGTAGCTTCTCAGGATGAAGATACAACGACTATATCAGTTGAAGATAATGGTTCAGGTATAGAAAAGCAAAATTTAAATAAAGTTTTAGATAAATTTTTCCAAGAAGATTACAATAAGGCTGGAAGTGGATTAGGTCTTGCAATTAGTAATGAAATTGTAAAACTTCATGGTGGAGTAATGAAAATAGAAAGTGAAAAGAACGTTGGAACAAAAATAATTTTTAATATAAAAAATAAATTTGCTAAACAGGCATAAATTCTTAGAAAGAGGATTAAGATGAGAAATATAAAAATGATAGTAGCATATGATGGTTCAAGATATAAAGGTTATCAAAAATTAGGTGATAATGACATGACTATACAAGAAAAGCTTGAGTCTGTCTTAAGCAAAATGGCCAATGAAACCATTGAGATAACTGGTTCTGGGAGAACTGATATGGGAGCACATGCAAGAGGTCAAGTTATAAACTTTAAAACAAATTGTATGGATTCAGTAGATAAAATTCAAAAATATCTATATGAATATCTGCCAGAAGATATAGTTGTAAAAACTGTTGAGGAAGTTGATGAAAGATTTCACTCAAGATACAATGTAAAATCAAAAACGTATTTATATAAGATTGATAATAATAAATATCACAGTCCTTTTATGAGAAAGTATGCTGCGCATATAAGTAAAAAATTAGATTTAGATAGAATGAGAAAAGCAAGTGAGTACTTAGTAGGAGAACATGATTTTACTAGTTTTGCTTCTTCTAAGTCTAAGAAAAAATCTAATGTAAGAGAAATTTACTCAATAAATATAAAAGAAAATGATGATATTGTAGAAATATATATAGAGGGAAATGGATTTTTGTATAATATGGTAAGAATAATAGTAGGAGCATTGATAGATGTTGGTCTTAAAAGAAAAGCACCACAAGATATTAAGTATATGCTTGAGTTGAAAGATAGAAGTAAGTCATCAGACACCGCACCAGCTAAAGGACTATGTCTTTGGAAAGTAAAATATGAGTAAGCTTAAAGAGAAAACATTTTAAAAAGAAAATAAATTATATAGTTGACATAAATGGAAAAATAAACTATTATATATTCTATAAGAGATATCTAAAAAATTTGATATTTAAATCCGATGAAAAAGAGAGTAACTTTTATGTATTTTATAGAGAGCTGAGGATGGTGGAAGCTTAGCAAACAAGTATTAGTGAAAAGAACTTTGGAGGATACTAATTGAATTTAGTATGTTAGTAGGTAATCTCGCCTTAAGAGAAAGAGTGGATAAGTTTATCTTATCAATTAGAGTGGTAACGCGGATATATTTCGTCTCTTGGTTTTTCCAAGAGGCGTTTTTTAATATATTTATTTACTAATGTGTATTTAGTAGTTGTACATTTACTGATTGATTAGCTAAGTTTATCAATAAGAGTGGTACCGCGGATATTTCGCCTCTTAGTATTTAAAAATACTGAGGGGTTTTTTTAGTATTAAAATGATTTTATAAGAATCTACATTTTTAAAGTCATTCAATATTAAGAGTTTCTATAAAAAAATATAAAAATCATAATTTAAAATTGGGAGGAATTAACAATGAAGGAAAAAGTAGTATTAGCATATTCAGGAGGACTTGATACATCAATTATAATACCTTGGTTAAAGGAAAATTATGAAGATATAGAAGTTATAGCTGTTTGTGGAAATGTAGGTCAAGAAGACAAAATGGAAGATGTTTATGAGAAAGCTCTACAAAGTGGAGCATCAAAAGCTTATGTAGATGATATAAGTGAAGAGTTTGTGACTGAAACTATATTTAAAGCTGTAAAAGCAGAAGCAAAATATGAAGGAAAATACTTATTAGGAACTTCTTTAGCAAGACCTATAATAGCTAAAAAATTAGTTGAAGTTGCTCATAAAGAAGGAGCAAAATATATATGCCATGGATGTACAGGAAAAGGTAATGACCAAGTTAGATTTGAAGCTACAATTGCAGCTCTTGACCCAACTATAAAAGTTATAGCTCCTTGGAGAATCTGGGATATAAAATCAAGAGAAGATGCTATAGATTATGCTGAGAAACACAATATAAAAGTAACAGCAACTAAAGCTAAAATATATTCAGTAGATGCTAACCTTTGGCATGTATCAACAGAAGGTGGAGACATAGAACATCTACAAAATGAACACAAAAAGGATGTATATAAACAATGTGTAGATCCTGAGGATGCATGTGATGTAGCTGAATATGTAGAAGTTTATTTTGAAAAAGGTGTGCCTAAAAAGATAAATGGGGAAGAATTATCTCCAGTGGCACTAATTCATAAATTAAATGAGTTTGGTTGTAAGCATGGAGTTGGAGTTATAGATATAGTTGAGAATAGACTTGTTGGTATGAAATCAAGAGGGATATATGAAACTCCAGGCGGAACAATTCTTTATGAAGCACACAATATTTTAGAAAGTGCTACTTTGGATAAAGATACACTACACTTTAAGCAAATGGTATCTTACAAATATGGAGAACTTATTTATAATGGATTATGGTACTGTAAATTAAGAGAATCTATAGATGCATTTATGGAACAAACTCAAGATAATGTTACAGGAACAGTAAAAGTTAAACTTTACAAAGGTAACATAAAACCTGCTGGAATATTTACTGAAAATGCACTTTATGATGAAGGAATATCTTCTTTTGGAGATAGTGAACTTTATGACCATAAAGATGCAGAAGGATTTATTAATTTATTTACTTTACCATTGAAAATTAGAGCTATGAAGGCTGGTAAATAATAGAATATAGTAAATTGAAATTATTAGAGTATATAAGAAATGTTTTTTAGTTTTTTATATACTCTTTTTTATATATTTATATAAAATTATTACATTATACAATTTGTAACAGTTTAGTTATTACAATATAAGAAATTTTAAAACTTATTTTTCTTCAACACTTCCTATTTATTTGTAAGCATTAAAAGTATGATTTTCTTATAAGTTACACAATATGAATACTTATTTTTGAATTTTGCTATTGACTCTCACATTATAAGAGGGTTTATACTAAGTTTAATTAAAAATCTACATGCAAAAGCTGCGCATAGTAGAAGGTAGTAAGCATATCATTTGAAATTATAAAGATATAATTTATGAAAATACTATTAATTCCATAATGAAATTATTTATAAACGGAGGTAGATTAAATGAGGAAAATAATTGAAATAAAACACCATTCGCATGATTATGAATGTATGTGGAATGGTATAGAAGATATATATATGAATAAAATGGATGAATCTCTGCCAAATGATTTTTTCTTTTTATTAGCAGGTTTTGGTTCATTTTGTTATCTGAGGACAAACAAAAAAGAATTAAAGAGAATGGTTGCTTTGGGAGATGGAAGAACCAAAAAAATGTATGAATTTTTAGCACCTATTGTTGGTTTTGAATATAAACACTATGAGTTTAAAAAGTATGAACAAGCTTTAAAAAAAGCAAAATCAGAAATTGATTCTGGTTATCCAGTTGTTTTAGGAGCTTTAGATATGTATTATCTGCCATATTATGAAAAATTATATCATAAGGAGCATATTCCTTTTCATTATGTGCTTATGGTAGGGTATGATGATATGGCAGAGAGAATATATTTATATGATTGTGGGAGAACTGAGTTACTTTCTCTTTCTTATGATGAACTATGTGAATGTATGAATTGTAGTTATCCTGGATTAAGCAAAGCAAATACAATTTGTACAGTTAGAATGAATAGTTCAAAGAATAAATATCAGATTGCCCAAGAAGCACTTGCTATAAAGCGGGATATGTTTTTAAATCCATCTACAGGTTTTTTAGGATACAAAGGTTTTGAAAAGTTTATTAAAGAATTGCCACAATGGAAACACGAATTGGAAAAAGATGACTATGATAGGATTTTAGCTAATATGGTTATGCTTTTTGGAACGGTACCAACTATTCCAAATGCAATCAAAGGAATTGAAGAACCAGATAGTGTTGAATTTAAAGGTGGTTTTGATAAAATGAGCAAGATGCTTAAGTGTATTGGAACTGAATACAAAAATGACTGTTGGGTACAAGTAGCAGAGATTTTTGAAGAAAGTTCAATCATAATTGAAAAAATATCTAATATAATAATAGATTATTTATCGAATAAGGTTGATGAGACTGAAAAACTTTCTTTGCTATTTTCTGAAATTTTGAAACAAATGAAAGCTGGATACTTAATGTTAGGTATATGAATATAGAATAAGATTTCTTTTTTAATAAAAGTGTATTAGCTAGATAATCAAAATTTAAATATGAAATGAGTTCAAAAAATCAAATTATATATTTATAAAGTGTTGACCCTAACACCACGTCATATTGTAATATGAAAACATAGTTTGAAAATATTAATAAATACTGATAGGTATATAAGTATTTATTAATATTTGTAGCTATAAAATAAAATTTTGAGGTGAGGCAATGAGAACAGTAAAACAAGTTTCAGATTTGACAGGAATAAGTGTGCGCACATTACATTACTATGACGAAATAGGCTTATTAAAGCCAAGTGAAATTACAGAAGTAGGGTATAGGCTTTATGATGATGAAGCTATTGAAACGCTTCAACAAATTTTATTTTTTAAAGAACTTGAGATACCTTTAAAAGAGGTTAAAGATATAATGTTAAGCCCATACTTTGATAAAATGCATGCTCTAGAAAGTCAAAAAAAGCTACTTATTATAAAACGTAAAAGATTGGATAGTCTAATAGAAATTATAGACAAAACTTTAAAAGGGGAAAATATAGTGAACTTCAAAGGATTTGACATGAGTGAATATTTTAAAGTATTAGAGGAATTTAAAATAGAGCATGAAGATAAAATAATCAAAACTTATGGTAGTGTAGAGAAATATAATGAGCATATTGAGACGTTTAAATCTAAAGAAGATGAAATTGCTAAAATGGCTATAAAAAAATATGGAAGTATTGAGAAATATGCTGAGGCTATAAAGAAGAATTTTAATAGTGATATATTAACTTTAGCAGAACAATTTGATGAATTTAAAAAAGATTGTTTGGAGGACAATCATCCAAAATTAAAAGAACTGTATAAAAGACTTGTAGCAGATTTAAGTAAAAATCCTTTATCAAAAGAACTTCAAGAAATTGCTAAAGAGATAACAGATACATCTAAGAAAGATTATGAACTTTTTAATATGGAGTATAGAGATGATAATTGGTATGGCATGGTACAAAATTATTTACTAAATCCCATATGGATAAAAGAAGTTGATAAAAAGTATGGTAATGGAGCATGTAAATTTATTGGCGAAGTTTTGAAGCATTATTTAGGTAATAAACAGCCCAAAATAAATATGTTATATGAAAAACTTGTAGCAGACTTAAGTAAAAATCCATCTTCAAAGGAAATTCAAGATATTGTTGAAGATATAGTGTATGAAACTAACAGAAGTAATGAATTTTACAAGATAGATGAAGGAGAGAATAATTTAGATTATTTAGCAGAACTTTATTTACAAAATTCTATTTATATACAAGTAAATGATAAGAAATATGGTAAAGGGGCATCTAAATTCATTGGAGAAGCTCTAAAAATTTATTCTGATAATAGTAAAATATAAGTAAACAAATATGGAAAATTGTAAAATAGGATAAAAAATAGCAACTAGATTATTGCAAAGTTGATTATATTTTGAATGTAGAAAAAGGATATAGAATTATTACTTTATCTATATCCTTACTTGTGATTGTTAAAATATATAATTTATATCGAACTTAACACTTTCAACAATATTTCCTAAATATGTTTTTATACTTTCAACTTCTTCTAAAGATTTTAATTTATTTTCAGTATAAATTGCCTTATCAAGAATATTAAATTTTAGACCTATTTCATCAAAGTATTCATGATTTAAAACTTTATACCAATGATTTCTTTCTTTAGACCATCTAGTAGATATAGAATCAGCTTCTTTTTGAGCTTTTTCCCAATCTTCATCTACTATAGATTTTTCTAAGATAGACATATTACTTTTATAGTCCTCTGTAAAATCATATAATTTATTATTAACATAAAATCCAAATAGCATAAATAAAACAGCCCATAGTATAACAAATGTTGCAGATTTCAATATTAATCACCCTTCTTATTTTGAATAAATATTTTGTCATTTTCATCTAAAACACAAATAAGAACATCTTTAAAAGTTTCTATGTGGTTAGACTTTAAGATACCCATTAACCAGTTAGTATCTTTTTCAGCCATATCAAGATTTTTATTTATTATTTTACCATCCAATATAAGTGGAATTGGCAAATGATTAAAAGCTCTTGGAGGAGTACTATTGTAACTTGATGCTGGAACTACACTTAAATTACCATCAGTCTCTAAAATAGCATATTGTACATCTTTTAGGTTGAAGTAGCCTTGAATTCTCAATTGCTCTAACAACTCATCTATACTAACTCTTTCTTTTTTAAGTTCATTATATACAATCTTTCCTTTGTCAATTAAGACAGAAGGTTTACCTGATAAAAATGAACTTAATTTTCTACTTTTTAAGGATAAAAATGAAATTAGAGTCTGCATAATTACAAGGCCAGTTATTGCTGCAACGCCATTTATAATTGGTATATTATTATTTTCCATTGGGACGGATGCAACTTCTGCAATTAAAAGTGTTATGACCAAGTCAAAACAGTTCATCTCAGCGATTTCACCTTTTCCCATGACTCTAAGTGCAATCAACACTGTTATGTATAATATAATACTTCTTATTAATACAACTGTCATATCTATCAATTACTCCTTTAAAAAATATTTACACTAAGTTAGTATATCCTATATAAAAAAATTAATTCAGATTATAAAAAATACCTTAAACAATTGAATTCAATTATTTAAGGTACTCTTGATAGTCTCAATATTAAATTTTTTATAGATTTTCTATTACTTTTATTTATCTTAACTACAGATTCAACAAAATTCTTTTTATCCCCTAATTTCAATACAAAATCAGGGTATTCTTCAAATTCATTGAGCTTTATTAATTTAAAAGAAGAAGATAAGTTTTTAAAGCTGATAATTTTAGAATTATTTACTAATACACTTCTTTTTTTAAAATAAATGTCTTTTTTACTTATATTTAATATATTGAATATTTGTTTAAGATGCATTATTATATCCTCTGGAGTCTTGTCAAATTTAAGTTCAAAATTTTCATCCTCAAAGTAGGGAATACAATATAAAGGATTTTTAATAGGAGGCAGTTTATTGTATAATTCTTCAAGTATATTAGTATCTTTAGGATAGTTAAGGTAAAAACATTTACATACATTCATTAAATCCATAGCATCTGAAAGTGAATTATGTTTAATTTCTCCCTCTACAGAAAAAATCTTTTTCATATTTAGTAAAGATAGTTGCTTAGATAAGATTCTATTTTTGTATGTAATATGCTGAGATATAAAAGGTTGAATATCAATCATCATATTGAATAACTCTAAGCAGATACCCGTATATTTATATACTCTAAAGGAATTTAGAAGACCAGCAATATCAAAATTACCCCAATTATATATTGTAACATCACTAAATTTTTTAAACCATTTGCAAAAATCATCCATAACATATAAAAGATTATGAGCATTATCAATTTCTAACTGGTTTAATTTAGTGAGTTTTTTACATTTAGATGAAAGTAATTCATTGTATTTTGGTTTAACTAAAGAATAATAATCATCAACTATATTAAAGTCATTATCTACCAAAACACAACCTATGGAAATCAACTCAGCTCCACTATATTCTAGCTTGTATTTATTATCATCTAATATATTAAATTCAAAGTCTATAAATAACTTGTATTTCATAAATTAAAAGCACATCCTCATAGATATTTATTTAATGAGATTAAGCGTCATAAGAATCAATCGATATAATGATTCTGAACATCAAAGGCTCATTACAACTTTTATTTATTTCGTAATTTAAATCAAAGGAATCTTTTAAGATAGAATTTATAAGTATTCTTTCCCAACCTATTTTTAGATTAACTTTAGCTTCTATCAATTTAGTTTCTATTTTTTTAAATATTTCTATATTTGCGGGTATTATACTGAGTTCAATATTACTTTTAAATGGGTTAGATTTTAAATCAGCTATAAGAATATTCTTTAACTCTTCTGTAAGTTCAGAGATTAAATTATTCCCTATATATTCTTTAATTATTTCTTCTCTAATTTCTCTTAAATTTAGCAACATTAACACCTGCTACTTGTATTATAATATGCAAAGTATAGTAAAATTTGATTAAGTTTTTTTATTATACTTGCAATAGTAGCTTTTTCCTTTCTGTTTATTTTTATATGATTAATCCATATTAGAAAACTACTAATATGCTTATAAATAATAGTTTGTTGTATGTTAAAAGTAAAAACTTTTATATTTTCAGAGAATAAAAGCTATATAAAAGTGAAGATTTATAAAATAGAATCATAAAGATAAGATGTTTTATTCTCTGAATTTTTTGGTACTAAATTCTTAATTTGTTATTTGCCAATTCCTTTTTCTGATAATTTTTCTAGCATATCCTTAGTCATTTTATCTAAATCATAATTAGCTTTAAAATTCCATTCATTTACAGCACTGCTACTATCTAATGAATTAGGCCAAGAATCAGCTATACCTTGTCTTACAGGGTCTACATCATACTCTATTGTAAAATCAGGTATATATTTTTTTATAGAATCAGCTATTTCTTCAGGAGCAAAACTCATAGCGGTGATATTAAAAGCATTTCTATGAATAAGTTTTTCGGCTGGAGCTTCTATTAAATCTACTATAGATTGAATGGCATCAGGCATGTACATCATATCCATTTTTGTACCTTTTGCTATGTAAGATTTATATTTTTTATTTTTTAATGCTTCATAATATATATCAACTGCATAATCTGTAGTTCCACCACCAGGAGGAGTAACGTAAGAAATAAGGCCAGGAAATCTAACTCCTCTAGTATCCACTCCAAATTTTGAATGATAATAATCACATAGTAATTCACCAGAAACTTTAGTGACACCATACATAGTATTAGGTCTTTGTAGTGTATCTTGAGGAGTCATGTTTTTTGGCGAATTTTCACCAAATGCAGCTATTGAACTAGGTGTAAAAAACTTACAATTCAATTCTCTAGCTACTTCAAGACCATTTATCAATCCATTCATATTTAAATTCCAAGCTTCTAAATGTTTACTTTCTGCAACTGCAGAAAGCAGAGAAGCTAGATGAATTATAGTATCTACATCATACTTTTTTGCGATTTCAAAGAATCGATTTTTATCTGTGACATCTAATATTTCAAATATACCAGATTCACATACAGGATTTCCTTCTTTTATTCTTCTTGAGCTAGCAATTACATTTTGTTCTCCATATTCATTTCTTAGCTTGATTGTTAATTCTGAGCCTATTTGTCCTAATGCACCTGTTATAAGTATTTTTTTCAATTTGCTAACCTCCTTAGGGTTTAATTTATGTATTATTGCTTATTTTTATTTTAGCAAATCTTTTGTTTAAATACAAAGAATTAAACCCATTAATGCATTACTTAATTTAATAAAGCATAATAAATGTTTCAGAATTTAATGTAATAAATATCAAAATTAAGTATATAGGTAAGATATAGTAATATAAATGTTTATATGTATTATTTATAGAGATTGTTTTTAAAGATAGATAAAGTACAAAGATAGGCAAAATGTACAGTGGATTAAATTTAAAAAGTAATACTTATAAGATTGCTTTTATTTAAGTTCTAAATTTATTTTTTATTAAATTAAGTCTTAATGAGGTATAAAGATAGAGTATGTGACTAAGTCACAGAAATAAAAGTAAATTTAGGATATAATAAAAATATATAATATTAAGATATAACAAAGATGATTCTACAAATGAAAAAGTATTATAAGTTAAAATAAAAATTGAAAGGAAGTATAAAAATGACAAGACCATCAATATATCATAACCAAGGATACACTTGTGCAGAAGCATTAATAAAATCTTATAATGAAGAACATGAAACAGATATACCAATTTCAATAGGAAGTGGTATGGGGGTTGGAATTACTGTAGGGAGTGTTTGTGGAGCTGTAAATGCAGCAGTTGTTATAATAGGGTATCTAAATGGACGAAATAATAATTTAGATGAAAATATAGCAAGAAAGTATTCAAGAGAATTAATGAATAAAGTAAGGGACAAATACAGTACAGAAATATGTGCTTCATTGAAAAAAAATAAAGTAAGCTGTGGTGAAATAATAAATTTCACATATGATGCCTTAAATGATATACTAGAAAATCAAAAATAATCTTAAGAAATGAGCATTTCCTATTTAGGGGAGTGCTATTTTTTATTATATAAATAGTATCTTCTTTTAATATAATTTTTAAATCAATTTGATTATATTTTAGTCAATATAATTTAATATAGAAAATATTAATTGACAAGAAAAAATATACTATGCTAAATAAAAATAAATTATTTAATATATATAGAGTCGATATA
>NZ_JAGWCU010000009.1:0-125282 GCF_020657755.1 Clostridioides sp. ZZV15-6388
TTATAATACAATATAATCTGAATTTCAATAAATACTTAATGAATGCAAATTAAGATACTTGAAAATACTGGAAAATATATATTGGAATAAAAAATATTGAATAACTTTAAAGAATTGAATATAGATATAAAATATTTAAATATATTTAAATGAAAAAAACACAAAAAACGACAATTTGATTTCAACTAGTTAAAATGTTTTGCAATTGTAGTATTATAGGGTAAAATGCAAAATATATGCGAAAGTAAAATTTTAAATATTGACATTAAATTAAATATAATATACTATGTAAGTGTGATGGAACATTTTTTTCAGAGGGGATTTATAGTGAATATAAAAAAAATATTTAATAACAATGTAGTAGTAAGCTCCCTAGAAGATGGCACAGAGATAATTGTAACTGGTGCTGGAGTTGGATTTAAGAAAAAAGTAGGAGATTTGATAGATGAAAGTTTGATTTCTAAGAAATATTTTGTTCAAGATAATCAAAAAGACAAATACAATCAAATACTTAATAAAACCTCAATTGAATATTTTAAAATTTCAGAGGAAATTATAGGAAAAGCTAATGAAGTTTTAAATACTCAAGTAAATGATTCAATAATATTGGCTTTAACTAGTCACATAGAATTCGCTGTCCAAAGAGAAAAACAGGGTATAAAATTACCAAATTTGATACTGAATGAAACAAAACAACTTTATAGAGAAGAATTTGAATTTGGATTATGGGCAATTGATGAAATTGAAAAAAAGATAGGAATAAGGTTGCCTGAAGATGAAGCAGGATATATTGCTATTCATATAATCAATGGATTAGAAAATTCTCAAAAAGATGAAGGTATTAATATACTAGAGTTTTCAAAACAAGTTGTTCAGATAATAGAAGAAGTACATGGATTTAAATTAGATGTAAATTCACTGAACTACTCTAGGCTTATAACTCACTTAAAGTTTTTCGTTCAAAGAATTTTAAGAAAAGAAACTTACAAAGATAGTGATGTTGAAGATATGTATAAACTAGTAAATAAAAACTATAATAAACCTAAAGTATGTACTGAAGAAATTGCAGCATTGGTATTAGACAGATTTGAATATAAAATTAGTAAAGAAGAAGAATTATATCTAATGATTCATATAAATAAAATAACAAACAGTGGTTGTTAGGATTGTAACTGATAAAGCAGGCAAAACCTAAGTCATTGAACTTAATTTTAGTTAAGTTTTTTGATTTAGGCTTTTTTATTGAATATAGACAGTGACTTTTAGGATTGTAACTGGTTAAGCAGGCAAAACCTAAATCATTGAACTTAATTATTAGATTAAGTTTTTTGATTTAGGTTTTTTTATTAAATACAGACAATGGCTTTTAGGATTGTAACTGGTTAAGCAGGCAAAACCTAAATCATTGAACTTAGTTATTAGATTAAGTTTTTTGATTTAGGCTTTTTTATTAAATACAGACAATGGCTTTTAGGGTTGTAACTGGTTGAGCAGGCAAAACCTAAATCATTGAACTTAGTGATTGGATTAAGTTTTTTGATTTAGGTTTTTCTATAAATTAGATTATGTTTTTATATAAAAATAGGAGGGTGAAAATATGAAAAAAAATAAGTTAGGTCTATGGAATTTCTTCCAAATGTTAGGAAAAACGTTTATGTTCCCAATAGCACTACTTAGTGTTTCTGGTATGATGCTTGGTCTTGGGGCTGGTTTTACAGACCCTAAGATGATTGCAATGGTTCCATTTCTAGGAAATGAATATGTTAATATGATTTTAAATTTTATGTTAACAATAGGATTATTTGCATTTAATAACTTGGGGGCATTATTTGCGATGGCAATTCCACTAGGATTATTAAAAAAAGAAAAAGAGTTTGGTGCATTTTCAGGTTTAGTAGGATTTATAGCAATGCATATAGGTACAAATTTTTATTTAACAAGAGCTGATTTATTAGTAGCAGCAGACCAAATGTCAACTAATGGTCAAGCTATGATTATGGGTATACAAACATATAACACAAGTGTTTTAGGTGGTATTATAGCAGGTTTAATTGTTTATGCAATGTATGATAAAGTTAGTAATTTGAAAATACCAGAATCATTAGGATTCTACAGTGGACCAAGATTAGTTCCAATTGTTAGTTTAATAGTTATGAGTATCGTTGGTTTATTAATACCTATTGTTTGGCCACCATTTTTTAATGCATTCCAAAGTTTAGGAAGATGGATTTCTTCAGCAGGGCCATTAGGATATTTCTCATATGCAGTAGCTGAAAGGGTTACAATACCATTTGGATTAAACCACCTTGTAACATCTGTATTCCGTTTTACACCAATAGGTGGAACTGCTGTTATTGATGGAGAAACATACTTTGGAACATTGAACATGTTTATGGCATATGTGGAGAATAATCAGATTATACCTCTTGATTTAGCTGGTAAAATGGAGCAAGGTAAATTAATGATTCAATATGGTTTAGCTGGGGCAGCATTAGCTATCTATCGTACAGCAAAACCAGAAAATAGAAAAGCACTTAAAGGACTTCTAATATCAGGAGTGTTGACAGTTATTATAGGTGGTATAAGTGAACCAATAGAGTTTTTATTTTTATTTATCTCACCAGCATTATTTGCTTTCCATACATTTATGAATGGTTTGGCAAACATGGTACTTCCATACTTGGGTGTATTGATGGGATTCACAGGAGATTTAATAGCATTTATAAGTTTTGGAGTATTGAGAGGAACAGCTACAGGATGGCCAATAGCAGTATTAGTAGCAGCTTTATACTTTGCAATATATTACTTTGTATTTAAATGGGCAATTCTTAAATTTAATATAAAAACTCCGGGACGTGAAGATAAAGAAATAAAAGTTTCTGAAGGGAATGGTTCAGATTTTAAAAATCTATCTACATACAAAGGTCAGCAAATGATAGCAGCACTAGGAGGGAAATCTAACATATTATCATTAGACAATTGTGTAACTAGATTACGTTTAAAATTACAAGATGTATCACTAATAAATGAAGATGCAATTAAAGAAGCTGGTGGTATAGCTGTTGTTAAATTAGATGAACATACAATTCAAGTAATTATAGGTACTCAAGTGTATTCTTTAAGAAAGCAAATGGATAAGGCGATGGAAGGTCATTTGGAGGCATGTAATGATTAACTTTGATAAAAAAGTAAACCGATTGGGTACATATTGTACCCAATGGGATTATGTAGAAGATAGATTTGGAAAAAAAGGATTACTTCCTTTTACAATATCAGATATGGATTTGGAATTTCCAAATGAGATAACAGAAGTATTGAAAGAAAGGTTAAATCATAGAGTATTAGGATATAGCAGATGGAAGCACGATGATTTTAAAGATTCTATCAGAAATTGGTACTCTAAGAGATTTAATTGTAGTATTGATAGCAATTGGATATATTACAGTCCAAGTGTAATGTATTCAATTAGTAAACTCATTGAAATTTTTAGTGATGAAGGTGATGGAGTATTAATAAACACTCCTGCGTATAATGCTTTTTATGAAGTAATAGGAAATAACAATCGCAATATTATAAAATCTCCTCTTATAAATAAGGATGGGTTTTACTCTATTGATTTTGAGGATTTTGAGAAAAAGTGTAAAGATTCTAAGATATTTATTTTATGTAATCCTCATAATCCAACAGGTAGAGTGTGGAGTGAATTAGAGCTTATTAAGATGGTAAGGATTTGTAAGGAGAATAATGTAAAAATAATATCGGATGATATACATATGGATATTGTATATGATAATAAAATGACACCTGTTTTAAATGTGGCAGACAATTATTTAGAGTCTATATTTATTTGTACATCAGCATCTAAGTCTTTTAATATACCAGCATTGACTGGGTCATATGTAATTATACCAAATGAAGAGATAAGAACTAAGTTTGAAAATATAACTAGGTATCGTGATTTTATAAATTCACCAGCTATATTAGCTATTTTGGGGACAATGACTTGTTATAATGATTGTGAATATTGGCTAGATGAGTTACTGAAATACCTTAAAGAGAATCTTCAATATACAATTAACTATATAGAAGATAATTTAAAGCCATTAAAATTGGTTATGCCAGAAGGTTGTTACTTTGCTTGGATTGATTTCTCTGAGCTTAAAATAAGCAGTGAAAAATTCCAAAAGCTATTGATAGATATTGGTGAAGTGGCTATTATGGCAGGCAAGGTATATGGAGAGGAAAGTGAGTTTTATTTAAGGTTAAATGTTGCATGTTCAAGAGAAAAACTTGAAGATGGCTTAAATAGAATTAAAAAAACTATAGATTATATTACAGAAAATATTTAATATAGAAGGGGAGATGATTATGAACTATTTAAAAACAATGGTTGATGTTATGACTACTGAAATGAATGCTATAAAGTGTTTAATAGATGAAGCAGGTATTGAATATGAAAATATAGTTAATGAAATTGCAAACTGTAAAGGTAAAGTAATTTTTA
Organism: Clostridioides sp. ZZV15-6388; assembly: GCF_020657755.1. Lineage (NCBI taxonomy): Bacteria > Bacillati > Bacillota > Clostridia > Peptostreptococcales > Peptostreptococcaceae > Clostridioides > Clostridioides sp. ZZV15-6388. The sequence continues at coordinate 4,505 of NZ_JAGWCU010000009.1, forward strand.
TGGGTGTAGGTAAATCTGCACATATAGGTAAAAAATTGGCAGCTACATTTGCAAGTACTGGTACACCAAGTTTTTTTGTACATGCAACAGAAGCAGTACATGGAGATTTAGGAATGATTGAAAGTCAAGATATTACAATTTTAATCTCAAATAGTGGAAATTCTATGGAAGTTGTAAATTGTATAAAATACGTTAAAGCAATAGGTTCTAAAACGATTGCTTTTACTTCAAATAGAAATTCAGTACTGGCAAAAGAATGCGATTATGCTTTAATATATCCTGCAAAGGATGAAGCTGACCACTTAAATTTAGCACCAACAACATCATCTACAATTACTTTGGTTTTAGGAGATTCTATTGCATGTGCATTATCTAAAAACAGTAATTTTGACTCAGCTGATTTTTATAAATATCATCCAGGAGGAAGCCTAGGTGAAAAACTAAAGGCAGCTAATAATGGTTAAAAGTAAAAAGGAGAGTATATTTTATGTTTAAAATGTTTAAGAAAAAATCAATAAAATCACCAATATCAGGAAAGGTAATAGAGTTATCTAAAATACCAGATGCTGTATTTTCTCAAAAACTTATGGGCGAAGGTGTAGCTATAGATTCTACAGGTGATATTGTTTATGCTCCAGCTAATGGTAAGGTGGCAGTTGTAGCAGAAACTAAACATGCATTTGTTATAGAACTAGAAAATGGAATGGAACTTCTTATTCATGTTGGTTTAGATACTGTAAACTTAAAAGGTGAAGGATTTGAAGCATTAGTAAGTGTAGGAGACCAAGTAAAAGAGGGGGCACCAATGTTAAAAATTGACCGTTCATTAATTGAATCAAATGGTATCTCACTTATTACTCCAGTTACAATAACTAATCATTCAGAGTACAATATGAATACATATAATGTAGGTAATAGTGTAGAGGGTGGAAAAGATACTGTAATTGAGTTTAAATAAAAAGTATAAAATAAAAGATTACTGTCTATAAACTTATGTTGTACAATGTAAATTTAATATAAAATTGTACAATATAAATTTAATATAAATATGTTAGATAAAAAGGGATTTGCTTGATTCTAAATTGAGTAGTTCCTTTTATTTTTTTGTAATTAGTTTTGTACGTTTATATTTAGATAGAAAAATACCTAATTATAAATAGTAATTGTTCAAATAGAGATTTAAATATATTGTTTGGAGATACATTGTAATTTAAAAGTTAGATACACATAATTTATATAAACTTAAAATAGAAATGTTGACAATAATAATAAACTTTAGTATTATATGTTTATTAAAATGATAAACCATATGATGGAGGTGAATAATATGAAGATTGAAAATCTTTCTATTAAAGATATTAAAAAAGGTTATGTATTCAATGCAGACTTAAATTGCTATAGTTGCATTATTTGTGGAAAAACGTATGAAGTAGGAGAAATATACAGAGTTGGTGACAGATTTTTTGAAGCATCAAGAGCTATTGAATTGCATACAGAATTAAAACATGGTGACTATTTGGAACAATTAGTCAATAATGATTCAAAGTACAATACATTAACTGATAATCAAAAACAATTATTTAAATTATTTATTAGTGATTTATCAGATAAAGAAATTGCAAAAGAGCTTGGAGTATCTACCTCTACAATACGTCATCAAAAATTTATGTTTAGAGAAAAAGCAAAACAAGCTAAGCTATACTTGGCTTTATATGAATCTGTATTTGAAGATAAATCTAATAGAGATAGTACTATAATACCAATCCACGAACATGCCAAAATGGTAGATGAGAGATATGTAGTAACTGAAGAAGAAAGAAAACACATTTTAGAAACATCATTTGAAAGTATGAACCCTCTAAAATTAAAAGTTTTTTCATCAAAAGAAAAGAAAAAAGTTGTTATTTTGTCTAAAATTTTAGAACAATTTGAGCAAGGAAAGCAATATTCAGAAAAAGAAGTTAATCAAATTTTAGAGTCTATATATTATGATTTTGCAACGATTAGAAGATATTTAATTGAATATGGTTTTATGAGTAGAAATAAAGAGTGTACAAAGTATTGGTTAACATAATAAAACGCCAGAATCTATTAGTATATAGAGCTATTTCTTACTTGATTAACTGTGAAAGGAGTCAAAAATGAATGATGAGTTGAAATCTATTTTGTACAACGAAGGTGTAGACATTATTCGTTTTGTTGATATATCTGAATTTCCAATAAATCAAACACGAGGCTTTTCTAAGGCAATTTTATTTTGTATAGGATTATCAAAGAAGTTTATTAAAGATATATACAATAATTTACCTACAGATAGTGATGAGTTTTTGGAAAAAGAGGAAAAGATGGAAAAACTAGCTGATTGGATTTCTGAATATCTTCAAACAAAAGGTTATAGTGCTTATGCTCAATCAGAAAAAAATAATATAGAACATAGATACACTGAAAGAGGATATATTGACCCTAAGATGCAATCAGGTATTAGCCCTTTACCACACAAGACAATAGCGAATATTAGTGGTATTGGATTCATGGGAAAAAATAATTTATTTATCACTGAGGAATTTGGATGTGCTTTTAGCATGTGTACAGTACTTACAGATGCACCAATTTCTGTTGAAAAGCATCCTTTGATTGATTCGAAATGTGGTGATTGCAATGTTTGTGTAGAAAAATGCCCTGCAAAAGCTATACATGGAAATGCTTGGACTCATCAAGGGGGAAGAGAGTCTATAATTGATATTTCTAAATGTTTTTGTGTTTTAAAATGTATGGTGAATTGCCCATGGTCATTGAAATATGCAAATCAAAAATTATAATATAGATATGAGCTAGAGATTTTTATTGGTTTTTAGTTTTTTTTTTTAATAAATTTATAGGGTGCTTAATAATTGCACCCTTTGTAAAATTTAATATGAATAAACACAATAACTGAGGTAATTGTCAATAACAGCATAAGCTAGAAGAGGAAATAAAAGCTTAATAATAAAATCTAAAAACTATAAGGATATTTTTAAATAATTTTCAATAAAATATTTGCCTATAATGTGTCTAATCTAGCATATTTTTTTAATAGAATGAAACCAACTACTGCAAGACAAGCTTGTGTCAAAGGTACAGAAATCCATACACCATTTAATCCCAGTATGTTTGGTAAAATCAAAGCAACTAGAGCAGTAAGTAGTAAAGGCTCTCCATAAATTAAAATATATGCTAACAGATTCTTTCTGACTGCATAAAAGAATGATGTTGTAATACGTAAAAATGCTATAAATAAAAATCCTGAAATAAAAATTGGAAGTACACTAGAAATGCTTTGTGCTACTATGTCTGATACTCCAAAGAAGTTTGGTATTTTATCTTTAAGAAGATAAATTGCAATCATACAAACAATTGAAGTTGTAAATGCTGTGATATAGGCCATTTTTCTAACTTCATTTACAGACTTTAAATTATTTGCACCATAATAATTTCCAATCAATGGCTGACATCCATCACCAATACCTTGTAAAAGTAATTGAATAATACAAATTATATAACTTACAACTGCGTAACAAGCAGCAGCTTGTGCACCACCATATGAAAGAGCACCTTTATTTAGAATTATAATGACTATATTTGGAGAAAGTGTTAATCCAAATGGAGAAACAGCAACTTCGATTATTTTTTTAAAGAAGTATGGCATAGGTTTAAATATAGCAAATCCAAATAACTTCTTTTTAATAGTCAAAAATAAAATACAAGGAAGTAGAGTAACTATTTGACCAATGACTGTGGCTATTGCAGCTCCTAATAATCCATATGAATATACTGAAACAAACAACCAATCCAAAACTACATTTGTTAAGAAGCCTGCAATCATAGAAGACATTGCCACTAATGAACCATTATAATTTCTAATAATTGGGATAAGACCTGTACCAATAATTTGGAATGTTGCTCCATAAATAATAATTTTTATGTAAGATATTGAATGATTTAAGATTTCTCCCTCAGCTCCAAATATTCTTAAAATTGATTGAGAAGTCAAACCTAATATTATTGTGGAAATTATACAAGCCACAAGTAATATAAAAATAGTATTTCCAAGATATTTATTTTCATCTTCATCACCTCTACCAAGACATATAGCAATTTGAATTGCTCCACCCATACCAATTCCTGTCCCAATTGCCTGAATTAATGCAGTCAGTGGATAGGCAATATTGATTGCAGCAAGTCCTGCATCTCCGATATTTCTACCCACAAACCATCCATCTACAATGGCATAAACACCTGAAAAAGCAAAAGCTAACATAGAGGGTAGTACATTTTTTAAGAATTGTTTCTTTACCATAGTTATTTTTTAGTCTCCATTTCTTTTTTGAATAGTTCTAAAAATAGAGCATTGTTTTTTGTCATTGATTCTCTATTTGTTTGCCCCATTTTGTGCATAACAGATTCCTCAAGCTTAAGCAAATCTTGAAGAACATCTTGTGCATAAATTTTTCCTATTGGAGTTAGATGAATGATTTTATTACGTCTATCATTCTCATTAACCAATAGTTCAATATAGCCTTTGTCTTTAAAATTTTTTAGTACAGAGTTTATAGTTTGCTTTGGCATAAGCCATTCGTCACATATAATTTTTTGGGTGCAATTTTCTTGATTTTCCCATATTGCATATAGTGCAAATAGTGAATGTACACTCATGTTATATGATTTGGCCCATTCGTCGTACAGATTATTTAGACCAAGCCAATAAGCGTAATATTCTTTAATATGTTTTTTTATATCATCTTTCATGGTATTTTTCCTCCAAAATATTAGTCTGATTTAGGACTAATATTATCATGGTTTTTTATTAAAGTCAAGAGTAAAGTAAAAATAAAATAATATGTCCTTCTTTATTTTTCCAAAAATGTATTGTATTATTGATTCAGTGGTAAATACGATGAAACTAAGTTGGATAACAATAGTCATTCAGTATTTACATTACATTATAAGTTGGTTATGTGTATCAAATATAGAAGAAAAGTAATAGATGATTTTGTGCGAAATGAACTAAAAAATATATTTGTTCATATTGCACCGAATTATGGAGTGGAGGAGAAAGATTATGAAAAAAGATACATCTCATGTAATTAAGCGGGCCGAGCGATTTCAAGTTATTTTGATTGGAGAAGGGCTTCTTGTAGGTGCTATAGCTGGTTTGATTGTACTTTTATATAGGATACTTTTGGGGCAGGCTGGTACTTGGCTCAACCAAATATTAAATTTTGTAAAAGGTTCAAATGTGAAAATAGCAGTCTGGTTTGCAGTGCTTGCACTGCTTGCGTGGATTGTATCAAGGCTAGTAAATTGGGAGCCAATGATTTCAGGGAGTGGTATTCCTCAGCTAGAAGGAGAGATGACAGGGAAAATCAAGCAAGTATGGTGGCGTGTGTTGCCAGCCAAATTTGTTGGAGGATTCTTATCGCTTATGGGTGGTCTTGCCTTAGGAAGAGAAGGACCTTCTATCCAGCTTGGTGCTATGGCAGGAAAGGGTATTTCCAGAGCTCTTGATAGAGGAAAAACAGAGGAAAAGTTCTTGCTCACTTGTGGTGCAAGTGCAGGATTATCAGCAGCCTTCCATGCACCACTGGCAGGCGTCATGTTTTCACTGGAAGAAGTACATAAAAACTTTTCAGTGTCTGTTTTGATTTCTGTAATGACAGCATCTCTAACAGCGGACTATATATCAGCTAATTTTCTAGGAGTGGAATCAGTATTCCAGTTTGACATTGGAAATGTGTTACCACAGAGTTATTATTGGTTGATACTGATTCTAGGTGTTGTGCTTGGAGTTATGGGGGCATTTTATAATTGGTTTACCTTATTTGTTCAGTCTCTGTATAAAAAGATTCCCAAAATAGGTACATTTGGAAAAATATTGATTCCATTTTTAATGGCTGGTATTTTGGGTCTTTTGATGCCTGAAGTGCTGGGAAGTGGGCATAATCTGGTGGAAGCACTTACAAGCCATGAATATCTGCTGGGAATGGTAGCTTTGATTTTTGTCATCCGTTTTGTATTTTCGGCTGTCAGTTTTGGGTCTGGTGCTCCAGGAGGAATATTTTTTCCACTACTTGTTTTAGGAGCCTTTATTGGGGGCATGTTCGGAATGGTAGGTGTACAGTTTTTTGGAATGAACCTAGACTATGTCAATAATTTTGTACTTCTGGCTATGGCAGGGTATTTTACTGCCATTGTACGTGCGCCTTTGACTGGAATTATATTGATTTTTGAAATGACAGGTTCTGTTAGTCAGATGCTTTCCCTATCCGTTATTTCAATTGTAGCATATATTGTGGCTACACTTCTGAAATCTAAGCCGATTTATGAAAGTCTTCTGGAGAGATTACTTGAGAACAATGGAGAACCTGTTCATAGAGAGAGGGGAGAGAAAATACTAGATCAGTTTTCTGTTATGTTTGGTTCTCCTGTTGCCAACAAAGCAATTCAGGATATTCAATGGCCAGAAAATTGTCTTTTGGTAGCCATTCAAAGAGGAGGAGAAGAAATTATTCCAAAAGGAAAAACAATTCTCAAGGCAAGTGATATAATTGTGACCATGACAGATGAGAGAGACAGTGGCGTTGTGTATGATAAAATGAAAAAACTCTGCAAAGAAAATACATCCTATATTGTCTAGGGATAATAGGATATAAAAAGTATGTTACTGTGTTAAGAAAAATTAGTAAATAATGTGTGTAGAATGTGTTCTGGACAATTCTAAGAGTGACAACAACTATACTTTTGGATGGAGGCTAAATTATGATAGTAAGTGTAAGTAGAAGAACTGATATACCTGCTTTTTATAGTAAGTGGTTTTTTAACAGACTTAAAGAGGGTTTTGTGTATGTTGTTAATCCGATGAATTCAAAACAAGTCAGTAAGATAGAGTTAAATCCGCATACTGTTGATTGCTTTGTATTTTGGACCAAAGATGCAACTCCAATGATATGTGATTTGAATAAATTAAAAGACTACAAATATTATTTTCACTATACTATAACTCCATATGGTAAAGATGTAGAAACACGAATTTTGGATAAAAAGAAGATAATAGAGTCATTTAAAGAATTGTCTAGAAGCATAGGAAAAGAAAGAGTAATTTTGAGATATGACCCAATTTTTCTAAGTGAAAAGTATAACTTAGATTATCATATAAAAGCATTTGATAGATTATGTAGCCAACTTAATGGATTTACAGAAAAATGTATAATAAGTTTTATAGATTTATACAAGAAAACAAAATTTAATACAAAATCATTACATATAAAACCTATACAAATTAAAGAAATAGAAATGTTGTCGAAGGAACTTTTTAGAATATCTCATAAGTATAATATAACACTTGAAATATGCTGTGATGAATATAATTTAAGTAAGTTTGGCATTGGAAACAGTAAGTGTATTGATGATAAGTTAATATCAAAGATTATAGGTAGTGAAGTGAAAGTCAAAAAGGATGATACACAAAGGGACATTTGTGGATGTATTAAGAGTGTTGACATAGGACAGTACAATACTTGTAGACATTATTGTTTATATTGTTATGCTAATTTTAATTATACACAAGTAGAAAAAAATTGTAGACTATACAATGAAGAGAATAGAGTACTTGTGGGTGCTATAAGAGAAGATGCAAAAATAACTGTTAGAGATATGAAGACTATTAAAATAGATAAAGACAATAATAATCAGATTAGTATATTTGATTAAAAGTAAACATAAAATGGTGACTATTTTAATATGTAAAAAAATATAGAAAAAAGTAAATGTAAAATAAACACTATTTTAATATGTTAAAAAATATAGAAAATTGTAATAGTAAAATAAGTATAAATAGATATTTTCTATAAGATAGGAATCACTACAATATGTCAACTTGACCAAAATCTTGATATATTGAAAATATAGATAGATTGGTGAAAAGGAGGTATATTTTGAATTTATTAAAGAAATATCCTATACCTATTGCAAGTTTGATTCTATCAATATTTGCTCTAGGCAACTTATTACAATCCTATAGTGAATCATTACATAATGTAATTGGATTTATAGGATTTACTTTATATGCAATTTATATAGTTAAAATAATATTGCTTAGAAAAAGTGTAAAAGAACAACTAGAAAATCCCTTAGTTTTAAGTACATTTCCAACTATAACAATGGCTACAATGATATTTGCTATATATGTAAAACCTTTATCTCCAGAATTAGGTATTGTAATTTGGGGTATAGGAATTGTGGGACATATGGTATTAGTAGTATTGTTTAGTAAGAAGTTTTTAGTTAATTTTTCAATAAAGACAGTATTTCCATCTTGGTATATAGTTTATGTTGGAGTAGTTACAGCTAGTGTGACAGCACCAGTATTTAATCAACTTTTAATTGGTAAAATTGCTTTTTGGATAGGGTTTATATCTTATATAGTTCTTATACCAATAGTTTTAAAGAGAGTATGGATAATCAAGGAGATGCCTGAACCATCTTTACCGACTTTAGCTGCACCAGGCTCATTATTATTGTCTGGTTACATCAATTCTTTTTCAAATAAAAATAGTGTTATATTATACTTATTATTTGTATCGTCAATTGTATTTTACATTGTAGTTTTGGGATACTTACCAAAATTATTAAGATTACCTTTTTATCCAAGCTTTGCTGCATTTACATTTCCTATGGCAATAAGCGCAACTAGTATAAAATTAATGAATGGGTATCTAGTCAAATCTGGAAGTTCTGTAAGTTGGATTGCATATGCGTCAAAATTAGAAGAAATAATAGCTACTATTATGGTTTTATATGTGTTGATTTTATTTCTTGTACTCGATAACCAAGAGGATGAAGGATTGATATGTGAACCCTTTTTATTATGGTAAAAAGCGTCACAGATTTCACAGTTTGAATTGATACTCCATAAAGATAGTAATTGGATAATTTATCTCACGTTGATTAGGTTGCTTGTATATTTTATTTTATTATTTATAATATCATTATAAAATTGCTGTTTTTTATCAATATATTCTATACTATCATTTAATTTCTGCAACTGTCTAAGTAACATATCTTTCTTAGCTTCTAATATTTTTTTCCTTTCTGGAATTGAGGACTGACCCATTAAGCATAATGATACATAATGTTTCATTTCTTTGATACTCATGCCACAGTTTTTTAAGCATGATAAACTTTTTATCCATTCTATATCTCTTTCATCAAAAGTCCTATAATTGCGGCTATCTCTTTTGACATTGGGAATAAGTCCCTCATTACAATAAAATTTTAATGTTTCATAAGTTAGATTGGTTTGTTTACATACTTCTTTCATAGAATACATAAGAGTTCCTCCAAACATATTTAAATTTTTTTAAAATTAGGTATTGACCGGTAGTAACAACCGGCTTGTATAATTCTATTGTAACCCAAAAATGTACAATGTCAAGGAGGAATAAATAATGGAATATGTTGAATTAAGTAATGGCGTGAAAATACCAAAATTAGGTTTTGGAGTATTTCAGATAACAAAAGAGGAATGTGAAAAGTGCGTGTTAGAGGCAATCAGTGTTGGTTATAGACATATTGATACCGCTCAATCTTATTTTAATGAAGAAGAAGTAGGAAATGCAATCAGCAAATGTGGTCTGAAAAGAGAAGAATTATTCATTACTACAAAAGTATGGATTGATAATTATGGTTATGAGAAAACGAAGCAGTCCATTTTACAATCTATGAGAAAGATGAAAGTAGACTATATAGATTTAGTTTTATTGCACCAACCATTCAGTGATTATTATGGTGCTTATCATGCACTAGAAGATTTATACGAAGCTGGAAAAATCAGAGCAATAGGCGTTAGTAACTTTTCACCAGATAGGTTAGCGGACATAGCGTCTTTCAACAAGATTGCACCACATGTAAATCAAGTTGAAACAAACCCATTTAACCAACAAGTAAAAGCACAAGAAAACATGGTAAAAAGAAGTGTACAAATAGAAGCATGGGCACCATTTGGAGAAGGAAAAAGCAATATGTTTCAGAATCCTGTTTTAAAAGAAATTGCAGATAAACATGATAAATCCATTGCACAAGTTATTTTAAGGTGGCTTATGCAAAGAGATATTGTTGCATTAGCTAAATCCACTCATATCGAACGTATGAAAGAGAATTTTGAAATCTTTGATTTTCAGCTTTCAGATGAGGATATGTGTAAGGTCGCTATGTTAGATACAAACACAAGTTTATTTTTCAATCATCAGACACCAGAAACAGTTGATATGTTTGTAAATATGATTGAAGAACGAAAAGGAAAAATATAAAAATTACAAGGAAGAGAAGAGAATGAAAAAAACAGTTACGATTTTTCTAGGTTTAATGCTTATGTTTATTATGACAGCCTGTGGAGCGTCTGATTCAGAAAATAAAGAAAACAATAATGTCTCAAAGCAAACATTTCAAAATGAACAAGGACAACAGGAGGATTTAGGAAAAACATTAGTAGTTTATTTCTCCATGCCAGAAACTACTGACCCCAAAAATATGACAGAAGAGGAAGCAAATAGTATAGTTGTCATTGATGGCGAAGTAATAGGAAATACTCAATATGTAGCAAATGTCATTCAAGAAAGTACAGAAGCAGATATATTTCGCATAGAACCTAAAACACAATATCCGACTGAACACGATGTTCTGGTGGAAGTGGCAAAAAAAGAGCAATCTGATAACGTAAGACCAGAACTAAAAAATCATATCGACGATATAAGCCAATATAACACAATCTTTATTGGTTATCCTACTTGGTGGAGCGATATACCAATGATTTTATACTCATTTTTAGACGAGTACGACTTTTCTGGAAAAACGATTATTCCTTTCAATACTCATGGTGGTAGTGGATTTGCAGATACTATAAATACAATTTCTGAGCTTGAACCTAAAGCAACAGTTTTAAAAGATGGATTTACCGTTTCTAGAAATGATGTTGAAGAGGCAAAGAACGATATTGTATCATGGCTGAATGGTTTAAAGTTAGAGTAGATAAAAAAGAAAATCTTTATGAAGGTGTTAATGGATAATAAGATTCAAAAATCAATTGTTGAAAAATCTGTGAACAGAGAGTTAGAGATAATATCTTTACCAGAAAATTATCTTGTATCAGCATGTTATCTTTCTTACTATTATAAAGATAAGTTTATCATTTAAAAATCTGGCAGACAAAAATCTGTCAGATTTTTTAATTTGTATAAATTTGGGTAAATACGAAGATATGGGTTTGATGTTATATATAAAAATTATTAAAACAGGATAAAGAACTTAGATAAAGAATTATTATATAATAACTAAATTTATTTAACATAATTAACTTTAATTTTATATAGTTACAAATATGTAGTTACAAAAAAGTATCCAATTGTGATGTATTTATAAAACTGATATAGTAGTTATATAAAACCTTAGAAATATTTTAAAACCAAAATATATATTAAAAACCTTAAATTAGTAAATATCAACACATTTATAAATGAAATAAAAGCATGTCTTAATAATTAATAAAAAGAAAGAGGAGATAAAATGTACAATATAGATGATATGATATATGACTGTCCAGTAGAGGCATTATCAAGTATATTAGGTAAAAAATGGGTGGCTATAATAATATGGGAGTTACAAAAAGATAAAAAAAGATTTGGCGAATTACAAAGAATTATTCCAGAATGTAGTAAGAAAATGTTAACTCAACAATTAGATTTTTTAATTGAGCAAGGAATTATAATCAACAAAAAAAAGTCAGTTAATAATATTGTAGAATCAACATATTTTTTAAGTGAGTCAGGATTACTATTACTTCCTGTTATGGAAAAGATGATTATGTGGAGCAATAAGAATTTAAATTGTGATAAATAAGTTTTTAAATTTGCTTTTAAATTTACAGTGACTTAATTAAGCTATGAGTGAATATAAAAGTAAAAACAAAAAAGTACATAACTTTTTCTTTTAATAGTGGAAATAGAATAAGGAGGAATTTTAATTTGGAAAATGTAAATTTATTTGTAGTATTTATAGAAGGAATACTATCGTTTTTTTCACCATGTATATTACCAATACTACCTATTTATCTAAGTATACTGTCCAATAGTAGTGTGGAAAATTTAAAAGAGGGAAAAACGAATTTTATAAGAAGTTCTCTATTTAAAAATACTATCTTATTTACTCTAGGAATTTCGACAACCTTTTTTATACTAGGGTCATCAGTAAGAGTATTGAGTATGTTTTTTAATGAGAATAAAGATTTAATAATGTTTATAGGTGGGATTATAATTATTATCATGGGATTGTTTTACATGGGAATAATTAAATCTTCAATACTAAATAGAGAAAAAAGATTGAATGTAAAGTTTAAAGAAATGAAAGCAATAACAGCGTATTTACTTGGATTTACATTTAGTTTTGGGTGGACTCCTTGTATCGGACCAATATTAGCATCTGTATTAGTAATGGTTTCTAGTTCAACTAATCATTTGAATGCAAATCTTTTAATAGTAGTATATACTATTGGATTTATTTTGCCATTTATAATTACAGCTATGTTCTATAGTAAGCTATTTAAGACTATCGATAAAATAAAATCTAATATGGAAATTATTAAAAAGATAGGTGGGGCTATACTTATAATATCAGGAATATTAATGATGATAAATGGATTTGAAAGTGTGGGCAAGCACTTTAATATTCCACAAAAAAATAAAGTTGAAAATAATCAAAGTGTGAATCAAGGAGAGAATAAACAAGAAAATTCTAATGACAATACACAAGGGGAGTCTAGCAACAAAGACAATCAAAAAGAATCTAATGATGAAAATAATGATAACGGCTCTAATGATGAAGAAAGAATAAAATCCATTGATTTTACTTTAACTGACCAATATGGTAAAACACACAAATTAAGTGATTATGAAGGTAAGGTTGTGTTCTTAAATTTTTGGGCTACATGGTGCCCTCCATGTAAAGAGGAAATGCCTCATATAGAGCAGTTGTATAAAGAGTATAAGAAAAATAATGAAGATGTAGTAATTTTAGGGGTAGCATCACCAAATTTAGGAAGAGAAGGTTCAAGAGAACATGTAATTAGCTTTTTAAAAGATGAAGGATATACTTTTCCTGTTGCACTTGATGAAGATGGAGAACTAGCATATCAATATGGAATTAATGCTTTTCCAACTACATTTATAATTGATAAAGAAGGATATGTAACTCAGTACATTCCAGGAGCAATGAATAAAGAGACCATGAAGTCTTTCATTGAAAATCAGAAAAATAAAAAATATTAAGTATAAGGTTACAAAAAAGTACCTAATTGTATCACCTAGAAAACCTTGTTATAGTAAGAGTATAAATAACGAAGGAAAGGGTTGAAAATTATATGAAAAAAACATTTGATGCAATAATAATAGGATTTGGAAAAGGCGGAAAAACATTAGCAGGAGATTTGGCTAATAGAGGATTAAAAGTAGCTTTAGTAGAAAAATCAAATAAAATGTATGGAGGAACATGTATAAATGTAGCATGTATTCCAACTAAAAGCTTAGAAAATTCAGCAAACAATATAAGAAATATAAACTCTTGGAATGATGCACAAATCGAATATGAAAAAGCTATAGATAAAAAAGAAATTTTAATTACAAAGCTGAGAGAAGCTAACTATAATAAGTTAAATTCAAATGATAATGTAACTGTATTTACAGGAATGGGTACTTTTATTGATGAAAATACAGTAGAAGTAAAAACTGAAAATGAAGTTTATGAATTAGTATCAGATAAGATATTTATCAATACTGGCTCAAAATCATTTATACCTAATATTAAAGGTATCGAAAATAATAAAATAGTATATAATAGTGAATCTCTTATGAACTTGAGAACTCTACCTAAAAAAATGACAATTATAGGTGCTGGGTTTATAGGTTTAGAATTTGCAGGTATCTATAGTTCATTTGGAACAGAAGTCACAATATTAAATTCAAATAATGGAATTTTACCAAATGAAGATATTGAGGATTCAGAAGAAATAATAAAATTACTTGAAAAGAGAAATGTAAAAATTATAAATAATACAAATGTAAAAGAGATTAAGGAAGTTTCTAATTTAGCTACAGTAGAATATGAGATAAATAGTGAATTAAAGGAAATAACAAGTGATATAATACTTGTAGCTACAGGTAGAAAGGCAAATACTGAAGGTTTAGGACTTGAAAATGCAGGTATAGAATTAAATGAAAGAGGATTTATTAAAGTATCAGATACCCTTAAGACTAATAAAGAACACATATGGGCTATAGGAGATATAAATGGAGGACCTCAATTTACTTATATATCACTAGATGACTATCGTATAATAATCAATCAATTATTTGGAAATAAGACTAGAACAACTAGTAATAGAAAAAATATACCAAATGCTATATTTATAAGTCCAGCATTTTCAAGAGTTGGTCTTAATGTTAAACAAGCAAAGGAAAAAGGATATGATGTATTAGTAGCAAAGATGCCAGTTGATGCAATTCCAAGAGCTAAACAAATTGGAAAGACAGATGGATTTATAAAAATCGTAATAGATAAAAATTCCAATAAGATACTTGGTGCTAGCATGATATGTGAAGATTCTAGTGAGATTATACATTTAATTCAGTTAGCAGTAGATTTAGAAGTAGAATACACATATTTAAGAGACCGTGTTTATGCACATCCAACTATGACAGAGGCTCTTAATGATGTTTTATCTCCTAATATGATAAAGGAAGTATAGAATAAGTCTAATATATAAATAAAGCCTAAAATTATCATTATAAATAAATTTTAAAGAAAGGATACTATGAGAATTTACTAATAGTATTCTTTTTTTACATTATAAAGTATAAATATAGTGTGAAAGTTATTATTTTGTATTATAAGAGAGCATTAAAAGGTATAATCTAAATATTGAGTAATATAAATGGATAAGATAATATTAGCAAACTTAATATCAAGGTGGTGAAATATTCTATGAATAAAATATCTAAAAGGGGATTTGATGAGAGTGACAAACGTTGGTTTTCAAGGAAAGAACTTATAAGACTTGTAAGAGCTCAAGAAGAAATAGAATGGTTAATAAATAGAGATTATAAAATAGACCCTGTTGTAACTTTTGTGGGAGATAGATATCAGTTTTCAATAAGACAAAGAGATGCACTGAAAAGAGCAGTATGTACTGATGAAAAAAATAGAATAAGACAATCAAAGATACTTTCCTTAGATAAAATAAATGAAGGAATTATATACATAGATGGCTTTAATTTAATAATAGCTCTAGAAGTAGCATTATCTGGAGGAACTCTAGTCATAGGTAGAGATGGAAATATAAGAGATTTAGCAGGTCTTAGAGGAACATATAAAATTATAGATAAAACAGAAGAAGCTTTAAATTTAATAGGAAAGTTTCTTAATAAATATAAAGCTCCAAAAATTAAATTTTACTTAGATGCACCAGTTTCTAATTCTGGAAATCTAAGGTATAAGATATTAGAGCATGCCAAGGAATGGAAAATTGAAACAGAAGTAGAGCTAGTAAAAAATGCAGATGTTATATTAGAAAAACTGGATAGAGTAGTTAGTAGTGATGCTGTTATAGTTGATAAATGTATAAGCTATTTTAATGTAGCTAGAAGTATAATTGAAGAATATATTAAAGACTGTAATATTGTAAATTTAAATGGATAATAACCTTTAATTATACAGAGTAAGTTTAAAAATAGAAGAACGAATATATATCGAATTTCATAAAGTATTGTAAAAAGACATATGAGAGGATGGGTATGTGTGAAGCTATTTAAAATAAACATTAAAAAGTACAGAGCACCTATATATAAATATGCTTTAGTAAATGTAAATTTGAGGTCTGCTAAATCTACAAGTTCAAGTATTATAACTGTAATACCTCAAGGTTCTAAATTAGAGGTTCTAGATGAAGAAGACGATTGGATTAAAGTAATTTATAATTTTCAAGAAGGGTATGTATACAAGGATTTAATATCAGTAAGTGAATATGCTTGGAGTAATTTAAATTTAAGAGAAGATAAGTCTACAACTTCTAATATAATTACAGTAATTCCTGAAAAGTCTAGAGTCGAAGTTCTACAGGTAGATGGTGATTGGAGTAAAGTTGTATATGACGATAAAACAGGATATGTTTTTAATTATTTCTTGTCAAATGATGGAAATAAACCTAATGAATTAGACTATAAGTATTTTTATACTGATATGACTAAATTTGTTAATGAAAATAATATTAAAAGTACTAGTGACTATCTAATTACCACAGACCTTAAAAATAAATACACTTATATTTTTAAGAAAGATAATGGTGGCTGGGGGCAATTATATAAATGGGAATGTACTATAGGTAAACCTGAAACTCCAACTATAACAGGGATTTTTTATATAAGTGGTAGAAAACCTTCTTTTGGGACTGATGAGTATTCAGTTAAGTATGCCACTCGTATTAAAGGAGGGTATTATTATCATTCTGTGTTATATAATTCAACTGGAAGTTATATAATAGATGGTAGACTTGGTGAAGCTCTTAGTCATGGATGTATAAGACTAAGTACAGAAAATGCTAAATGGATATATGATAATATACCTGACACGACAACAGTTATAATTCATTAAAAATATTATTTATTAGTTTTAAGGAGTTTAAAATAAAATTAAAGATAAGAATTTAAATAATAAGAGAGTGTCAATAATTAAATAAAAATATTTTGAGACACTCCCTTATAAATATACATAATTAATTTATAAGTATTATTATACTAAGAGATTTTCTTAAATAATTCTATAATTTTGTCTTTATCAAAGAAAACAGGATTGGCTCCAGCACAAGCATCTTTCATAGAATTTTCAGCAAGCAATTCAAAATTAGGATTATCAACACCAACATCTTTTAAAGATTTTGGTATTCCTACCTCTTCTGAAAGAGCCTTTATTTTATCTATTACAAAATCAACACATTCTTTATCTGATTTGTCATGTATATTCATTCCAATAATTTCAGCTATTGGACGGAATTTAGAAGGTGCAGATTTAGCATTTTCTTCTTCAACTATTGGTAGTAACATAGCATTACATACTCCATGAGGTAAATCATATAAACCTCCTAATTGATGAGCCATGGCATGGACATTTCCAAGACCTGCATTACTAAATGCAATTCCATTTAAAAAACAAGCATAACACATTTGTTCTCTAGCATCTATATCATTACCATCTTTAACAGCTCTAGGAAGATATTCAAATATCTGTTTTATAGAATATAGTGCAGTTGAATCTGTAACATCATAAGCTCCATTAGCCACCACAGCTTCTATAGCATGAGTAAGTGCATCCATACCAGTGGCTGCTGTTAAGTTAGCTGGCTTACTAATCATTAATTCTGGGTCATTTACTGTCATTGTAGCTAGTGCATTTGTATCAACCATTATCATTTTTACATGTCTATCTTCATCTGTTATAACATAATTTATTGTAACTTCAGCTGATGTACCAGCAGTAGTAGTTATTGCAACTATAGGAAGACATTTTTTTGAAGTTTTATTTACACCTTCATAATCTCTAATGTCTCCTCCATTGGTAGCTAATATAGAAATAGCTTTGCCACAATCTTGTGGAGAACCACCTCCTATAGTTATAACAAAGTCACAATTTTCTGATTTTAGTATTTTAAGACCATTGTTAACATTAGTTACAGTTGGATTTGGTTTAACTTCATCATAAACAGCAAAGGTTACACCTATTTGAGATAACATATCTGTTACTTTTTTTACAGTACCATTTGAAGTTAGAAATTTATCGCTAACGATAAATGCTTTTTTAGTGCCTAAGGATTTAATTGTATCTTTAGCTTCACTAAGACACCCTTTTCCAAGTAAGTTTATTGGTGGTACATAATAGATACTCATAGTTAAAATCTCCTTTTTTGAATTAATTTTTATGTAAAATATACATACCTATAATAGTCTTATACTAATTCACATATTATATATTGGTTTTGAGGTTAAAATATATATTGTGAGTTTTTATATAAGAACTAAGTTCGTAATTACGATTATGATTAGAATTTAACATAGTATTTTTATCATGTCAATAAAAATATTAAAAATAAAAAAGAGCATAAAAAAACAAAGTTACTGTAATTAAGTCAGTAACTTTGTTTTTATCAATCTAATTTATTATAATATCTTCATTACGTTCTTCCATCATAGATTGAATATTTTTTTGTGCATTTAAAAGTAATTTTTTTATCAATTCTATTTTTTCTTCACTAGACCTAAAAAGTGGAAGTGTTACACTAACAGCGGCTCTTATACATCCATTTTTTCTTATTGGTACAGCAAGGCATTTTAGATATTCCATTGATTCTTCACATTCTGAAGCTATTTGAGTTTCACGAACTTCAAGAAGCTGGTCATATAAAATATCAAAGTCAGTAATTGATTTTTTTGTAAATCCTTTTAACCCATCTGGATATAAACTTATTAGTTTTTCCTTATCAAAATCACATAAAAGTGCTTTTCCAAGACCTGTACAATTAGCAGGTATCTTTTTACCAACATAAGAAATAAGTCTAATTGGCTCTGGAGAGTCAACTTTTCCAATATAAAGAACTTCGTTATTGTCAAGTATACCAAGTTGACAAGTTTCAGAACAAGAATTAACTATATTAGTCATTTCGTCAATTATGTAGTTAAAAATAGTTCTTTTTTCAAAAAACGAAGACCCTAATGTGTAAGAACGTATACCTATGGAATATTTAGACGTATTTTTATCAATAGTAATGTATTTTCTAGCATTAAGTGTATGGACTATAGGAAAGATGCTACTTTTTGGAGCATTGATAGCATCTGCTATTTCTGTAAGAGTATATCCATTCTCAGATTCAGCTAATGCTTCTAAAATATCTAATATCCTAGCTGTTGGGCGATGATTATCTGAAGTCATAAATTTCCCCCTATCTTTGTTAATTTAAAGTGTTAGAATATGTTGATTTTAGCATAATGTATGATAATTTACAATGTAGAAATAAAATATATGACTGTATATACAAATAAGCTTTAATTGTAAATATTTGTGGATGATTTTTTTTATGAAAATTTATATTGAAAACTTGAAATAATTTCCAAAATATACCTGAAGAAAGTGCACTGTATTTAGCTATATAATTTAAGATAAGACAATAATAACCGTATTTTATATATAAGTATCGAAATATTATGAATTTAAATTATATAAATTGTGATATATAGATGTGAATTGAGAAAAATTACTTTTTATATTTTGCGTATAATGAAGATAATTGATAACTATTGATATATTATCAGATAATTTGAAAAAATTTTGACAAAAATTTATTTTTTTTATTGACTCATAATTAGGAAAATGCTATCATTAATTCAAAGATTCGTAAATAAAAACTTAGTTCTTAAATACGAACCGAAACGGCCGTTAAAATTAAAGCTAAAAAATTTAATAAGAGTAATTAAATATCATGTTTTAGGAGGAGTAACTTTATGATAATGGATTTTATTAAAAAAATTCCTGCAGGTATGATGATAGTTCCAATGTTTATAGCAGCTTTCATTAATACATTTTGCCCAGATATTGTACAAATAGGTTCATTTACAACAGCAGTATTCTCAAGTGTTGGCTCTGCAACGATAATAGGGGTTCAACTAGTATGTCTTGGAACTCAGCTTCAATTTAAAGAAATGCCAAAAGTATTAAAAAGAGGAGGCATACTTCTTGGCTCTAAATTTGCTATAGGTGCTTTAATAGGTATCCTTATAGGAAAATTATTTGGAATGGATGGAGTATTAGGTCTTACAACTTTGGCAGTTATAAGTGCAGTTACAAATAGTAATGGTAGTATATATCTCTCATTAATGACTTCATATGGAGATGAAACAGATTGTGCAACTATGAGTTTACTTACTTTGAACGATGGGCCATTTTTTACATTGATAGCTCTTGAAACTTCAGGACTTGCAAATGTTCCATTGATGTCATTATTGGCTGCAATTGTGCCAATACTTATTGGTATGATAATAGGTAATTTTGACAAAAAGATGAAAGAATTTTTAGAACCAGGATGTAATTTATTAGTACCTTTTGTAGGATTTGCACTTGGAAGTAGTATAAATCTTGCAAGTATATTAAAAGGAGGTCTATCTGGAGTATTGCTTGGATTAATATCTGTGTTTGTAGGAGGTATATTTATAGTATTCTGTGATAGATTTATAGGGAAACGTCCAGGGTATGCAGGATGGGCTGTAGCCACAACTGCAGGGAATGCAATTGCTGTTCCTGCTGCTGTTGCATTAGTTGACCCAACATGGCAGCCATATGTTGCAACAGCTACAACTCAAGTAGCAGCTGCAGTAGTTGTTACTGCGATATTAGTTCCTCTTATAACTAGCTGGTGGGCCAAGAAGCATGGATGTCCTAAATTCCCAAAACAAAAAGATGATGGGACAATAGTAGCCTGATGAATACAGATATATAATTACTAAGATGATTTTGTATATTAATAAAATTATATTATTTATAAAGGAGAACAAAGATAATGATAAATGCAGTGATAATTGATGAAAAAGATAATGTTGCAGTAGCTATTGAGGCAATATCTAAGAATAGTGAAATTAATTTTAAATTAAAAGATAAAACAATAAAGACAATAACAGCTTTAGATGATATAACTATTTATCATAAATTGGCTATAAAGGATATGGCTGAGGGAGATAAAGTTACTAAATATGGAGAACACATCGGAGAAGCTAATCAAGAAATAAAAATTGGTCAACATGTACATATTCACAATGTTAAAAGTGTTAGGGAAGATTTAGATAAACAAATTGTATCGAACATATAAAGTAACATTTATAATTCAAGCAAAGTAGTATTTAGTATTAAATGATTAAAGTATTTTGTGTTGAATGATTGAATAAGAAGGATTTTAGTTAGCTAATTAGCAATAAAAATAAAATTTATAGTACAAGAAAATCACATAAAGTATGATAAAGAGACTATTTTAGGAGGAAATCAATATGAAATTTTATGGATATAAAAGACCAGATGGAAGAGTTGGTATAAGAAATCACATATTAATATTACCTACAAGTGTGTGTGCATCAGATACAACGAGAATTATAGCCTCACAAGTTCAAGGGGCTGTTACTTTTAATAATCAAAATGGATGTTCTCAAGTAAGTTCAGACCAACAATTAACTATGGATGTTATGGCTGGATATGCAGCAAATCCTAATGTATATGGTGTGATAGTTGTATCTTTAGGTTGTGAAAATTGTCAAAATGACTTGGTAGTTGATGCAATAAAAGAGAGAACAAATAAACCAATAAAGACTCTTGTAATACAAGAAGAGCATGGAACTTTGAAAACTATAGAAAAAGCTGTTCGTTATGCTAGAGAAATGGCACAAGAAGCTTCTTTACTTAGAAAAGAAGAATTTCCAATATCTGAACTTATATTAGGGACTGAATGTGGAGGGTCTGACCCAACAAGTGGGCTAGCTGCTAATCCGCTAATAGGAGAATTAAGTGATAGACTTGTTGATTTAGGGTCTACTTCAATTTTAAGTGAAACTACTGAATTTATAGGAGCAGAACATATATTAGCTAGAAGAGCAGTAAATGAAGAGGTAAAAGAAAAAATACTACATATAGTACATAGATATGAAAATTCATTAAAATTAGTTGGAGAAGAAGTTAGAGAAGGAAATCCATCTCCTGGAAATATAGCTGGTGGGCTTACAAGCTTGGAAGAAAAATCACTAGGCTGTATACACAAAGGTGGGCACAGAGTAATAAGTGAAGTATATGATTATGCAAAGCAAATTGATAAGAAGGGTCTTGTAATAATGGATACACCAGGAAATGATGCTTCATCTGTTGCAGGTATGGTTGCCGGAGGAGCTCAAGTCGTAGTATTTAGTACAGGGAGAGGGACTCCATCAGGAAATCCAATAGCTCCAGTAATAAAAATAACTGGAAATAAAATAACTTTTGCAAATATGGAAGATAATATGGATTTTGATGCTAGTCCAGTTATATATGGACCACAGACAATGGAAGAATTGACAGATGATTTATTAAATCTAGTTGTAGATGTAGCAAATGGTAAGCAATCAAAAGCAGAATCACTGGGATATACTGAAATGGCAATAGCTAGAGTGTGTAATTATGTATAAAATATAGGACTTAAAAAGATATGAATTTAGAATTTTACTAAAGGGTGATAGTATGAAGTTTGTTAGTTTTAGTAGTATTGAAGATACATCTAAAAAGGTAGGAATTCTATCAAAGGATGAATTGTTTATTATCGATGTCAATTCCATAAGTCTTAGTAAATTTTTTATAGATGTAAATGATTTAATTCAAAGCGTATCTCAGGATGATATTATTAAGTTAAAAAATATTATAAGTGAAGAATCATTTAATGACTATAATGTTTTTAAAAGAGAAAAATGTACTATACATGTTCCTATAGAAAAGCCAATACATGACATTTTATGTGTAGGAGTAAACTATAAAAAACATCTTGAGGAAACTCAAACTCATTTTGATAGTAGCTTTGAAGAACCTGAGAAAACAGTATATTTTACAAAACGTGTGACAAAGGCAATAGGTCCAGAAGACGAGATAGATGCTCATTTTGATATAAATAATCAGTTGGATTATGAGGTTGAACTTGGAGTAGTAATAGGTAAAACAGGTGTTAATATAGAAAAAGAAGATGTAGAAGATTATATCTTTGGTTACACTGTGATAAATGATATTTCTGCTAGAAAGTTGCAAAAAGAACATGTTCAATGGTTTAGGGGAAAGGGATTAGATACATTTACATCTTTAGGGCCATGTATCTTACATAAAAGTGCAATTTCTTTTCCAGTAAAACTTAATGTATATAGTAGAGTAAATAATGAAGAAAGACAAAATTCTAATACAGAGCTATTCATATCAGATATCTCAGATATAATTTCAGAACTTTCAAAAGGGATGACTTTAGAGGCAGGAGATATTATAGCTACTGGAACACCTTCTGGAGTAGGGATGGGCTTTTCTCCTCCTCGATATATGAATAGTGGAGATGTAATTGAATGTGAGATTGAAAGTATTGGAATATTGAAAAATTATGTTAAGTAAATGTTTTATTATATATAATTTTAAAACATAGGCTATAAACATATTAAATGAACATATCAAAATAAATTTTAGGAGTTTAAATTATGAAAGCAGAATTTTTGACACCAGTTGTTACAATATTTGATGAAGACGGAAATTTAGATAGAGAAGGAAACAAAAAAGTATATGATTACCTTATAGATGGGGGAGTAGATGGTCTAGTTATAATGGGAAGTACTGGAGAGTTCTTCAATATGTCTATGGATATGCAAAAAGAACTTATAGATTTAGTAGTTAATCATGTCGATAAGAGAGTTAAAGTGTTTATAGGTACAAGTCGTATGTGTGCAGATGAGTCTATAGAACTTTCAAATTATGCACATAATAGTGGAGCAGATGGAGTTATGATAATAAGTCCTTATTATTTCTCACTTGATGATAATAGTATTGAACTTTTTTACAGTAAGATAGCTGAAAACACAGATGCAGAAATATACCTATATAATTATCCAGATAGAACTGGTTATGATTTAAGTCCAGAACTTACATTAAAGCTTGCAAGAAAGCATAAAAACATAGTTGGATATAAAGATACAGTAACTTTAATGGGACATACTAGAGATTTAATAAATACTATGAAAACAGAGTTCCCAAATTTTAAGATATATAGTGGATATGATGAAAATTTTATACACAACTTAATGTCTGGAGGAGCAGGATGTATAGGAGGATTATCAAATCTAATTCCAGAAGTATGTTCTAAATGGGCTGAAGCTTATAATAATAAAGATATGGACAAAGTTATTGAAATTCAAAAATATATTAATAAAGCAATGGATTTTTATTCAATAACAAATCCATTTATACCAGCAATGAAGAAAGCTATGAATATTAGAGGATTAGAAATAAGTGATTATGTAACTGCTCCATTTATAAAGCCAAATGAAAATCAAGTATGTAAAATTAAAGATTTGATGGATGAATTAAATATAAACTAGGAAGATAAAGAGGGTTTTAAATTGATTTTTATAGTCATTTTAAGCCCTCTTTTTGAGTGGATATATTAAATCAACCTTGCAAAGTAATTAACAATAAACTACAATTATCTTAATGAAAAATTAAATATAAATAATACTAGGGTACTATTTTAGTTTAATAGGGAAAGTGATGTAAATTCACTACAGCCCCCGCTACTGTATACGGATACAAAATCAAATCCACTGAGATTCATAGTAATTTTGGGAAGGTTGATGGAGGAAAAGCCGTGAGTCAGGAGACCTGCCCAGTATTACATAAATACAATTTAGGGTGGAGATTGTAGTTTATAATAAAATGAGATATCAATTCATTTTTTATAAAATTGATATAGAAGCTTCTCCTTGCTAATTTAGGAGAAGTTTTTTATTTTACTAAAAAGTTATATTTATAAAATTAATTTTAGTAAAATGTCTTTTTAAAGTATATGTAGCCACTCATAAAAAATAAAATAATGGAGTGAAAGTAATGAAATTTAAATCAAATGTTTTAAAGCAGTTTTTCTTAATTGTAATGGTAGTTTTTTTCGTAGGAGGTATTGTAGGTTGTAGCAAAAAAGATAACAACAATGAACAAGTTAATAGTGGTGAAAAACTAGAATTAAAATATGCAAGTGGGTTTAGTGTTGAGAATTTAGAAGATGGAATTAAAAAGGTTGTTGATGGAGATAATAGAGAACTAATTTTGATTCCTAAAAAGATAAAAATACCTGAAAAATACAAGAATGCAAATATAGTTAGAACACCTGTGGATAATGTATTGATAGCATCTACAACACAAGCTTGCTCTTTAAGGACGATAGGTGAGTTAGATAGTATAAAAGCAGTAACAACAGAAGAACAATATTGGACTATCAAAGAAATTAAAAATTTAATGAAAGATGGAAAGATACATTATGTTGGTTCAAATTTAGCACCAGACTATGAAAAAATAGTAGACTTAAATCCTGACTTGACTATAGTAAGTAGTGGTTTATCAGAAGCAGATACAAAATTTATAGATAAGTTAGAAGAATTGGCACTTAACTATGTTGTAGATAATGAATATAAAGAACAAAATCCATTTGGAAGAATGGAGTGGACAAGCTTAATAGCTGCATTTTATGATAAAGAGGATATAGCTACTAGTGAATTAGATAAAACAGTACAAAAAATAGAAGAAATTAGTAAAAAAATAAAAAATAAAAGTAAACCTAAAGTTGTATGGGCGTCTGTATATGAAGGTAATGCTTATATAGCACCTAAAAATTCATATGTAGATAATATGATAAACATGGCAGGTGGAATAAATGCTTGTGCCTCAATAGATTCAAATGAAGGGAGAGTAAGTATTGAGCAATTGCACGAAGTGGCAAAAGATGCAGATATATTTGTGTACTCATCAAGTTCAGATTATGCACCAAATTTAGAGTCTATAAAATCTAGTGCACCAGTGTTATCTGATTTAGATGTTGTGAAAAAAGGGAATTTATGGGTGTTTGCTCCAGATTATTATCAATCGGTGGATAGGACAGATGAATTAATAGTAGATTTGGTTGAAATGTTTCACCCAGGTACTACTGGTGAAAAAATTAAGCATTATGTAAATTATGATAAGTAATAGATAAGATTAAATTAACAAGTAAACTTTATAAATTTGAGTTAATGTAGTTTTTAATAAGAGGAGTATATAGATGGACTTTATCAATAAAAGCAGAATTAAAAATACTACTATATTTATAACCTTAATTGTAGGCATAATACTTACTTTTTTGATATGTGTAGCATTTGGTTCTGTAAAAATCGAATTTAAAGAAATAATAGATGTTGTATTAAGAGGAATAGATAGTACAGAACACTATAAAATAATCTATAATATAAGGATTCCTAGAGTTCTTGCAACTATGGTAGGAGGTGCTTGCTTAGCAGTATCTGGTATTTTACTACAGATATTTTTCAAAAACCCAATAGTTGAACCATATATCTTAGGTGTGTCTTCAGGTGCCACTTTATCAGTAGCACTGATGATTTTAGGCGGATATACATTAGGGTTTGAAAGTATAAATTCAATGAGTATATTTATAGCAGCCTTTGTAGGAGCTTTAATTGTAATGTCTATAGTTATTCTATTTGCCAGCAAAGTAAAAAATATAACAACGCTTTTGGTTATAGGAATTATGACTGGATATGTATGTAGTGGAATAACAAATATATTACAATCATTTGCAAATAATGAAAAATTAAAAGAATTTACTATGTGGTCTATGGGAAGTTTCTCAGGATTTACATGGGAAAAAGTAGAAATACTTATGTTAGTCAGCATATTAGGTCTTTTGATGACTATATTCATAATAAAACCTCTAAATGCTTTTTTACTAGGGGAAGAGTATGCAAAGAGTATTGGTGTAAATATAAAATTTTTTAGATTTTTGGTAGTATTTATATCTAGTATACTAGCAGCAATAGTATCAGCATTTGCAGGTCCTATAGGATTTATTGGTCTTGCAGTACCACAAATAGCAAAATTGATATTTAGAACATCAGACAATAGAGTATTGATACCAGTAGTAATTCTTTTAGGAAGTATAGTTACAGCTCTTTGTGATTTAGTATCCAGAGTAATTTTGTCGCCAATAGAACTACCAATAAGTGCAATAACTTCATTATTAGGTGCTCCAATTGTAATAATGTTATTGATGAAAAGGAAGGATAGGGCTTAGACATGTTGAGAACTAATAATTTAAGTGTTGGATATGATAAAAAAGTAGTTGTAAGTGACATAAACATAGAGGTAAAAAATGGAGAAATATTATGTCTTTTGGGAAGTAATGGTGCTGGTAAAACTACTATATTAAGGTCTCTATCTAAACTCATAACACCAATAAGAGGTGAAATATATTTAAATGATGCAGATATAAATCATATCTCCAGAAAGACATTATCTAAAAAGATGGCTTTAGTACTTACAAATAGATTATTAGGAGATTTAATGACTGTACAAGATGTAGTTAATATGGGAAGATACCCTTATACAGGATTTTTTGGAAATCTATCTAAAAAAGATTTAATAATGGTAGATGATTCATTAGAATCTGTAAATGCACTTCATTTAAAAAAAAGATATTTTGATGAACTTAGTGATGGTGAAAAACAAAAGGTATTGGTTGCAAGAGCATTAGTTCAAGAGCCAGAAATAATAATATTAGATGAACCTACAACTCATTTGGATATAAAGCATAGATTAGAACTTATGAATATACTAAAAAAACTAAGTAAGGAAAAATCAATATCAGTAATACTTTCATTACATGAAATAGATATAGCGCTAAAAAGTTGTGATAAGGTTGTTCTTGTGAAAAACAACAAGGTTATAGCGTATGGTCAGCCAGAAGATATGGTAGATGAAAATATGATAAATTCACTTTATGAATTAGAGGATAAAAATTTTAACAGTTTGTTAGGTGCAGTAGAAATTAGCAATAAATCAAAAAATGAAGTTTTTATAATTGGTGGAGGTGGCAAAGCAACACCAATCTACAGAGCTTTTACTAAAAGAGGTATAGGTATATATTCTGGCATAATACATGAAAATGATGTTGATTATGAAATTGGTAGGACTATGGGCATAAAGTTGTTTACAGAAAAGCCATTTGAGTCAATAAGTGATGAAAGTTTCGATTTGGCCATTAGAAATTTAAATAATTCTAAGATTATAATAGACACAGGATTTAGCGTAGGAGAAACAAATAAAAGAAATATAGACATTATAAAAGAGGCTTTAAAATTGGACAAAAAAGTTTATTCATTTAGAACTAAAAGTGAGAGTAATAAGTATTATAAGCATTTGAGTGATAATATAGAATATGTAGATAAAGTTTCTAAAATAGTGGATAGTATTGATAAAAATAATTTACTGTAAATTATAATTTATGGCATATTTAGGAATGATAAAATATATAAAAGAGTATCGTAAGTAGATTTTTAAAGTGCATTTTTAAAATCTCTAGATACTCTTTTTTAGAAATTGTTTATTTAGTGATACATTTTTTTACTATGTATTTTCAACTACACACTTAAATAAAAAAATAATACTTTATAGATAACCAATAGCCTCATCTCTAGTTAGAAAAAAGTGAATTCCTGTAGTTGATTCTTTCCATCTATTTTCATGAAAATCTTCAGCTACCACCATTTCTCCTACTCGATATATAAAATTTTCATCAGCATATGCACGAGCACTTTTAAAAGATTCTTTACCATCGATGCTTGTAATTGACAGTACTTTTGCTTTGTCACATCTACAAGCATTTGATGTAGCAGATACTCTTTTTGCATCACTTGGTATCAATAATTGTACCATTCTAAAATTAAAACATTTTTTATAAGCTACAAATGCACCTGTTTCAGGACAGTACAATTTAAAAAAACGAGTACTTTCATCTGATACTACTCCATCCAATGTAGCATATTCCAAATTAGAATTTTCTAAATTAGTTCCTCTAATATCTGAGTTAGATAAATCACAAAATCTAAAATTGGCACCGCCTAGGTCTGCATTTTTTAATATAGAATTTTTTAATGAACAATCTGAAAAATAAGAATTCTTAAAGCTAGAGTTTTCTAAATCTGCCTTTTCTAAATTTAAATTGATTAGGTCAGACCATGAAAAGTCAATATTACTTAAACAATATCCTCTTAAATCCATATTTTCTAATCTTACTTCTTTTAAATCTGCCTTTTCTCCATCATTATTATTTTTAAGCCACAAATAATGTTTATCAAGTATTTTTTCTAATTCTTGTTTAGAAACAGTTTTCATTAAAATCACCTTCACTAATTTATTTTTATATATTTAGTAGAAAAATAGTCATATATGTAATTATATAACAATGCGCAAAAAACTTCTAAATAATATATAAAATATTAAATATATTATTGAAGATTTATTATTTCTAGTAACATATAAACATTGAGTAAATATTTTTATGGTTTTATTTAGAGAATAAAGTAAAGAAAGGAAGATAATAACTATGATTTTAACTTCTTTAAATAAAAATAATATCAATGATATAATAATAAAAGTTTAGATATAAAAAAATTTGTGTATATACTATATGTAGTATATAATAGATAAAGCACTAACTATATGTAGTGCTTTTGTTTTTGGAAAATACTTATTATGCCCTATAATTAGAGGTTGTTTTTGGAATTTGAACTGATAAATATTAAAAGAAATAATAAGTAAATTAAATGAAATTATAGCACAAGATTATGTTAAAAGGACGGTAAATAATGAATTGGATAGAGCTTAACAATCAAGTGATAATTAAAAATGAACAAGGGAAATATCAACTGGAAAAGGATAAGGAAGCCCTAAGTAGTTACATAGAAGAATTTATAAATCCAAAGTTAAAGAAATTTAACAATCTAGAAGAAAGATTGAAGTATTTAATTGAGGAAGGTTATTATTTAGAAGAAGTAATACATAAATACAGCATGGATTTTATCAAAAATATATACAAACTTATTGAGGAACATAAATTTAAGTTTCAGTCATATATGAGTGCAAATAAATTTTATCAAAATTATGCATTAAAAAGTAATGATGGAAAAGAAATATTAGAAACGTATAATGAAAAAGTATTAATTGTAGCTTTAACATTAGGAAATGGTGATGAGAGTCTAGCTTTAAACTTGGCAGACAAAATAGTAAAACAAGAATTTCAACCAGCTACACCTACATTTTTAAATGCTGGAAGAAAAAGAGCAGGAGAAATGGTATCATGTTTTTTACTATCTGTAGAAGATAGCACAGAAGGTATTTCATATGCTATATCTTCATCAAATCATTTATCAAAAATAGGTGGAGGAGTTGCACTAAACTTATCTAAGCTTAGAGCATCAGGTGAATCTATTAAAGATATAGAAGGTGCAGCTGGAGGTGTTGTTGGAGTAGCTAAAATGTTGGAACAATCATTCAGCTATTTTAATCAGATGGGAGCTAGGCAAGGTTCTGGTGCAGTTTATCTCACAGTATTTCATCCTGATTTTGAATTATTGATGGATACTAAAAAGATAAATGCTGATGAAAAAATAAGACTTGCTACATTATCGCTGGGAGCTATTATACCTGATAAATTTATGGAGTTAGCAGAAAAAAATGAAGTAGCCTATGCATTCTATCCTCATACTGTGTATAAAAAGTATGGAGTTTACCTTGATGAGATAGAAATGAGTGAGTGGTATGATAGGTTAGTTAATGATGAAGATATAAGAAAAAAAGAAATAAATCCTAGACAAATGTTGACTAAAATAGCACAAATGCAACAAGAAAGTGGATATCCATATGTAGTGTACATAGATACAGCCAATAGGGAACATACATTGAAAGAGGTTGGTATGGTAAAAATGTCTAACTTGTGTTGTGAAATATTCCAATACCAAACATCTTCAGAAATAGAAGGCTATGGTGGAGAAAATAAATGGGGTCAAGATATAAGTTGTAATCTTGGTTCTTTAAATATAGCAAATGTTATGGACAATAAAACTATAGAAAGCACAGTTGAGACATCGATAAGAGCATTGACATTTGTAGCAGATAAAACAGACATAAAGCCAGTACCGACTGTAAATAATAGCAATAGCAAATCTCATTCTATAGGATTGGGAGCTATGAATTTACATGGATACTTAGTAAGAGAAAATATTTTATATACTTCAGAGGATGCTGTAGAATTTTCTAATGTATTTTTTGCAATGATTAGATATTATTCAATTAAAGCATCTATGAAAATAGCTATAGAAAAAAATCAAACTTTTGAAGGGTTTGAAAAATCAGCGTATGCTAAGGGAAGAAAAAGCAAGGTATTATCAAAATACTATGAACAATCTTATCTACCTAAGTTAGAAAAGGTAAAAGCATTATTTGAAGGTATTTATATACCAACAAAAGAAGACTGGACAAAATTATTGGATGAGGTCAAAGAAAAAGGTATATATAATGCATATTTAATGGCAGTAGCACCAACTCAAAGTATTAGTTATGTTCAAAATGCAACATCAAGTATAATGCCAATTACTGAGCCAGTAGAAGTAAGAACATATGGAGATTCAACTACGATATATCCAATGCCATTTTTAACTAATGAAAATATGTTGTATTATCAGTCAGCATATAGAATGGATATGAGGAAAGTTATAGATTTAGTATCAACAGTTCAACAACATGTTGACCAGGGAATATCAACAACATTGTTTGTTACAGATGAAAAGACAACTAGAGATATAGCTAGACATTACATATATGCATATAAAAAAGGTCTGAAAAGTTT
Organism: Clostridioides sp. ZZV15-6388; assembly: GCF_020657755.1. Lineage (NCBI taxonomy): Bacteria > Bacillati > Bacillota > Clostridia > Peptostreptococcales > Peptostreptococcaceae > Clostridioides > Clostridioides sp. ZZV15-6388. The sequence goes on from NZ_JAGWCU010000009.1 coordinate 36,102, forward strand.
ATATTACACAAGAACAAAGATGACAAGAGACACTCATGAGTGTCTAGTATGTTCAGTATAGGGAGAGAAATATATGACATTTAAATTACATAAAACACATGATGCAGTTAATTGGAATAAAGAAGAAGATGGATTCACACAGGCTTTTTGGGAACAAAATGTAAAACAATTTTGGCTTCCTGAAGAAATATCTGTTTCTAAAGATATTAAGGTATGGAATGAATTAGATGATAATGAAAAAGATTTATATAAAAAAGTATTAGGTGGACTGACATTACTGGATACAAAGCAAGGGAATAATGGGATTCCATCGATGATGAGTTTAACAGATAATCTTCAAAGAAAAGCAGTTTTATCTTTTATGGGTACTATGGAAGAAATACATGCAAAAAGTTATTCTTCTATATTTATGACTTTGCTTTCTAACTCCGAGATAGATGATTTATTTGAATGGATAGAAACAGAACCAACATTACAACGAAAGGCTGATTTAGTTTTAGCTCAATATGAAAATACTACAAACCAAAAGAATTTATATTTATCAATGGTTACAAGTGTGTTTTTGGAGAGTTTCTTGTTTTATTCAGGATTCTTTTATCCATTGTATCTGTCTGGTCAAGGAAAAATGGTTGCTAGTGGAGAAATAATATCACTTATTCTTAGAGATGAGTCTTTACATGGTAAATATATAGGACTTCTTGCGCAAGAAATATACAATTCATTTGACAATGCTGATAAGAAAAAATTAGAAGATAAGATGTATTCTATACTTGATATTCTTATGGAAAATGAGATAGAGTATACAAATGTAATATATAAAGATAGTGGACTTGAAGAAGAGGTTGTAGATTTTTTGAAATACAATGCAAATAGAGCTTTAGAAAATTTAGGATTTGAAAGACTTTATACTGTAAATGCTATCAATCCAATTGTGTTAAATGGACTTAGTACTGAAACTAAAACACATGATTTCTTTTCAACTAAAGGTAATGGATATCAAAAAGGGGTCTATGAAGAGTTAGAAGATGAAGATTTTATAATATAATTTATTTTATAAATTGTGACACGCTGTTGTCACTTTTATCATGATAATATCAATGTATAAAATAAATATACGGAGGTATTTTTTATGAAATATGAATGGAGAAAGAAAGATAAAAAGTTATATTTACCTAATGAGAATCCTGTAATAGTTGATGTACCAGAACAGAAATTTATTATGATAAAAGGAAAAGGAAATCCAAATGATAAAGAGTTTAGTGAGGCAATTGGAGTTCTATATTCTTTAGCATATGCAATAAAAACTATGCCTAAAAAGGGTATTGTGCCAGAAGGTTACTTTGATTATACTGTTTTTCCATTAGAAGCTATATGGGATAAAACAGAAGATAGTAAATGTTCAAGTACACTTATTAAGGAAGAATTGATTTATACTATAATGATACGTCAACCAGACTTTGTTACACAAGATTTATTAAGCAAAGCAATTGAGATAGTAAAAAAGAAAAAGCAACATAATTTGATTGAAAATGTTGAATTTGGAATTATTAATGATGGACTATGTGTTCAAATGCTTCATAGAGGTTCATATGATAATGAACCAGAGAGTTTTATTATTATGAATGAATTTTGCAAGAAAAATAAACTTATAAGAAAATCTGATATACATCGTGAAATATATATAACTAATGAAAGTAAAGTATCAAATGCTGATTTGTTGAAGACTGTTTTGCGCTTTGAAGTAAAAAAAGAGATGTAAGTATATATATTGCTTTATTGTTATACTATAATAAAGTAATGAGGTGATTATATGAAAAGTAATAGATTATTTGAAATTATTTATATCCTGTTAGATAAGAAAAGAGTAACTGCAACGGAGTTAGCTGAACACTTTGAAGTATCTAGACGAACTATTTGTAGAGATATTGAAATATTGTCATCTTCTGGTATTCCAATTTATACTGACAAAGGTAGAAATGGTGGTATAGGTATTTTAGATAATTTCACTTTTGATAAATCTATTTTATCTGAGCAAGAGCAGAAAGAAATTTTAGCTTCACTGGAGAGCTTAAATGCACTTAAGTATCCAAATATTGATTCTACATTGGCAAAACTTAAACCTTTATTCTGCAAATCAGATACAAGCTGGATAAGTGTTGATTTTTCTCATTGGGGTAGTGATGATAGAGAAAAAGATAAATTTGTAAAGATAAAATCTGCTATATTAGATTGTAATATTATAACCTTTGAATATATAGACACTTATGGAAAAATAAGTTTACGCTGTGTAGAGCCACTTATGATTTGGTTTAAAGAAAAATCATGGTATCTTAAAGCTTATTGTCGTAAAAAAAATGATTATAGAATTTTTAAAATTATGAGGATGAGAAATATCTGCGTCTGTGAGCAGACATTTGTGAGGAGTATGCCAACAGAAGTAGGAGAAATAAAAGAAAATGAGTATAAAAATATCAATTTGAAATTGAAAATTTCTAAAGATATAGGATATAGAGTATATGATGAATTTGATATTGACAATATATCAGATGATAACAATGGAAATTTTATAGTGACTGTACAATATCCACAAAACGACTGGATTTATGGATATATACTTTCTTTTGGAAAAAATATTGAGGTACTAGAACCCATAGATGTTAGAGATAAGATTTTACAGATTATTGATAATATTAAAATAAAATATTTATGATTACTAAAAAAAGTGAAGTATTAATTATACTTCACTTTTTTTAGTAAATTAGCAAAGTATAATTTAGTTTTTTATCATATTTTTATTTTATATATATAGAATTAACATCAAATTATCTATACTAATTGTGTATATATCATTATAAGTAGATTAATAGTAATATACATATGTTATTGTTAAAACAAATTGAATATATCATTTTAATATTGTAAGTAAAATAGTAATAATTTGTAAATAAACATTACTTTTTTAAGAAAAAATTAATATATTGACAAAAACTAAGTGCTCATTTAAACTAATAGTTGAGAATAATATTCAATATTAAATAATAGGAGGAGCTATGAATAAATATCTTCTAATAAATCCAGTAGCAGAAAAAATGTATGGGGAAAAGTTTAATATTATCAAAGAAACTTTGATAAAAAAAGGGTACATAATGGTTGAATGTGAGGCGCAATTAGAATATGTAAAGAATCAGTACAAAGAATATGCAAAAAAAATTGAAAATACAATGTTAGATTGTAGATGTCCAGAAAGCATAAATCTTTTAAAAAGAAATAATTTGATAAGTGGCTTTGAAGTTCCTATGATAGAACCAATATTAGTAAGGACTTGTAGAGTCTTATATGAAAAATATATTAAAAGTGAAGAAGATATGTTAATAGTAACCTGTCCATGTACACAATTAAGAGATTTTGCAAGTGAAAAGTTTAAAGACAAAGATAATGCTGTATTTTATACATGGAAGGAATTTGCTGAAAGAGAAGGTATAAAATCACTTGGAAAAATAGATGAATCTCCAATTCCATTAGGATATTTTAAGGATTCTTTTGAAAAAGTTCTTGAAGTATCAAGTGAAGATGAAATATTAAGTAAAATACAAGAAATTAAAAATGGCTCTGAGGATAAGTACGATATAGTAGAAATGTTTTATTGTAAAGATGGATGTAATAATGGAGATGGTTTGTAAATGGGCAATAAAATTAATGATAAACTTTTGAGGTTAATAAAAAGTGTTTTAATATTTTTTATAATTCTTGTATTGTGGAAAATTACAAATTATCTTAGTATTTGGAGTGAATATATACTACCACCACCTGAAAAAGTGTATAGTACATTTTTAAATATGATAAATGATGGTTCAATATTTATTAATGTATATGCAAGTATGAAAAGAGTTTTGATAGGGTTTGCAATAAGTACAATTATAGGTGTTCCTTTAGGTATATTCTTTGGAATTTATGGTAAAGTTTATGAGTACTTTAAATCATTGATAAATTTTTTGAGAAATACACCACCGCTTGCTCTAATACCAATGCTTATATTATGGTTTGGTATAGGTGAAGAATCAAAAATAATAATTATAATTTTGGCATCTTTTTTCCCAATCTTTACAAGTACATTAAAGGGGATTAAAAATTGTGATTCAAAGTTAATTGAAGTAGGTAGAGTATTTGAATTGTCAAAGCTTCAGATAATATTTAGAATAATTATTCCTAATGCAATTCTTGATATTGCAGTTGGTCTAAAGTTAGCACTTGGATATAGTTTTAGAGCAATTATAGGAGCTGAACTTGTAGCTGCTTCGTCAGGTCTTGGATATTTAATATCTGATGGAAAAGAAATGTCTAGAACAGATGTTGTTATTGTAGGAATAATTGTAATTGGACTTCTAGGAATAATCACAGACTATATATTTTCAATTATTGTAAAAAAGGTAAGCAAAGGAAAGATGGTGGAAGCATATGAGTAGTCTAGTATGTAATTCTGGGTATATAATCAGAAATCTATCTAAAAGTTATAAAGTTGATAATGAAGAACATGTAGTGCTTAGTGATATTTCTTTAAGTATAGATAAAAGTCATATAACTGTAATTTTAGGTGAAAGTGGATGTGGCAAAACCACTTTACTTAGGGCAATTGCATCACTTGAAGATGTAAATAGTGGTGAAATTAGGTTTGTAAAAGATAATAAAGAGTATAGACCTAATGTTAGCTTTGTATTTCAAGAAAGTAGGTTGATGCCATGGTTAAATGTAAGCGAAAACATAGCTTTTCACAATCAACGAAAAGACACTCTTTTAAATAAAATACTCAATAAGTTAAATCACTCAAAAAGTACCACTAATAAAGATAGAAATGATAATCTTATATATTTAAATGGCAAGGATGATTTAAGTAAATCAAACAAACAAGATAGTATTGATATAGAAAAATATCTTAAAATGATGAACTTACAGAAATTTAAAAATTCTTATCCAAATGAGCTTTCAGGAGGCATGGCACAGAGAGTAAGTATAGCTAGAGCACTTTCTTTTAATCCAGATATGTTGTTTATGGACGAGCCTTTTTCAGCACTAGATTATTTTACAAGGATTGATATGCAAAATGAAGTTATAAGAATACATAAATCAACCAATAAAGGTGTAATATTTGTAACTCATGATATTGATGAAGCATTAAAGATAGGCAAAAAAATAGTTGTTTTTACAAAGGAAAGAAAAATAGAAGAATTTAATATAGAGGATGATTATAATAGAGATTTAACTTCAAATTACTATATTAAATTAAAAAAAGATATTTTAATGACAATGAAATCAAATAAAAGCATTTAAAGAAATTAATAATATTTTAAGGAGTAAAAATATGAAATTAAAAAAACTATTGATATGTATAACAATATTAACACTTACAACAGCGTCTTTAGCTGGATGTGCAAAAAAGAATGAGGGTGAAAATCTTTCAGAAATAAATTTAACTTATGTAAAATCACCACTAAATGTGCCTTCTATAATTCAAAAACAAGATGATTTATTTGGGAAAGAATTTAAAAAGGATAATATAGCAGTTAATTTTCATGAAATAACTACAGGACCGGAGCAAACACAGGCTTTAGCGGCTGGAGAGATAGATTTTTTACATGCATTAGGGGGGACATCAGCTTTAATAGCAGCATCTAATGGTGTAGATTTAAAAATATTAAACACTTATAGTAGATCACCAAAAGGATTTATGATTTTAACAAATAATGATTCAATAAAATCAGCAGCAGATTTAGCTGGTAAGAAGGTTGCTGGACCAAAAGGAACTATATTACATCAAGTATTAATTGCAGCACTTGATAAAGAAGGATTAAGTATGGATGATGTTGAGTTTGTTAATATGGGTATTCCAGAAGCATCAGCAGCTCTTTCTGATGGTAGTGTTGATGCTGCATTGATTGCTGGACCAGCAGCTCTTAAAGCCATGAAATCTGGAAGTAAACTTGTAGCAAATGGTGAAGGTTTAGTAGATGGTATAATAGTAACTGCTGTTAGTACAGATTTTGCTGAAAAACATCCAGAGGTAGTTGAAAGATTTATGAAAGTTGAAAAAGAAACTTTAGAATATGTAGACAATAACTTTGATGAAGCTATGGAAAAGGTAGCAAAAGAAGTTGATTTAAGTGTTGAAGAAACTAAAGAGTTATATGCTTGGTATGATTTTAGTTTAGATATAACAGACAAAGATATATCTTCTCTTGAAGAGACACAAGACTTCTTAATAAAAAATGGATTACAAGAGAAAAAAGTAGACATAAAAGAATTAATATATAATGCTAAGTAGTAGTGATAATAGTGTTAAAAGTTTAAGTTACCTTATTTAAGGTAACTTTTTCTATTCTATTGATAAAAATATATGCTAATGATATGTTTATATATGGAGCAATATACGAATATAATATTAACATAGGGTAAATAAGAAAATTAAAATATGGAGGAATTATATGAGTCATAAAATATATATTGTAGAAGATGATATATCAATAAGTACATTACTTAAAGATTATATAGAGAAATATGGATTTGAAGTAATGGTTGAAGAAAACTTTGATAATATAATTACTACATTTGCAAATTTCAAGCCAGACTTAGTGCTTTTAGATGTAAATTTACCAAAATTTGATGGATTCTATTGGTGTAGATGTATTAGACAACAATCAAATATTCCTATAATTTTTGTATCAGCTAGAGATAGTAATTTAGACCAGATTAGAGCTTTAGAAAGTGGAGCTGATGACTATATAACAAAGCCTTTTTATTATGATGTAGTAATGGCAAAGATAAAAAGTCATATAAGAAGGGTATATGGTGAATATTCGCCTAAAATAGATGAGAGAATATTAGAACTAGATGGACTAAAGTTTTATCCAGAAAGATTAGAGCTAGAGTTAGAGGATAAGACCTTGATTATCACTAAAAAAGAAGGAATATTACTTGAGTGTCTTATAAAAAAATACCCTAAAGTAGTAAGTAGAGATTATCTATTAGAAAAGATATGGGATGATATTGAGTTTGTAGAAGAAAATACTCTAAATGTAAATGTTAGTAGAATAAGAAAAAGATTTGAGGAGTTAGGTATAAATGATGCTGTCCAAACTGTACGAGGAGTAGGATATAAGTTAAATAAAAATTGGTAAGGAGAGAATATGAAATTATTATTTAAAGATTGTAAAGGCTATATTTTTATATATTATTTAGGAATATCTATGACAATTATTTATTGTAGTCTTATGAAATTTATCAGTGTAGAAGAAGCTTTATATATCTTATTGTTTAGTACTTTTATCTTATTGTGTTTTTTGATATATAAATATTATAAAAATAGAGAAGTATATAATCTCTTTAAAAAAGGTATAAACTCTTTAGATGAATCCTTTTTATATTTAGGGAGCTCTTTTTTTGGAGAAAACATATCAGTTATTTTAAAACAACAACATAGATTATATCAATCAATGATTCAGGAACATAAAAAAATACATAGTGAACATTTAACTTTTATCAACCAATGGATTCATCAAATGAAGACTCCAATATCAGTTATAAGTCTTCAACTTCAGGAATATGAAGGTGAAGAAGTTACTGAAAATATAAAAAAGGAGATAGATAGAGTTAATAAAGGCTTAAACATGGCTATGTATTTCGCAAGAGTGGATGAATTTCAGAAAGATTTTGTGGTTGAAAAAGCTAATTTGAATGATATTATAGTAGATACTATAAATGATGAAAAGAGATTATTTATAAAGAATGGGATAATTCCTAAAATAGATATAGATAAATCTATTTATATTTATACAGATATAAAATGGATGAAATTTATAATAAATCAGTTAATTACAAATGGAGTTAAATATTCTAAAGATTATAGTAAAGATTTGATTATAAAATCTGAAGAAAATAATAAGTCTATAATTTTAAGTATAATAGACAAAGGTGTTGGAATTGTATCTAAAGATATAAAAAGAGTATTTGACCCATTTTTTACAGGAGAAAATGGACGTAAATTTGGAGAATCTACAGGTATGGGACTCTATCTAGTAAAAAAAGTATGTGACAACTTAGGTCATAAGGTCAGTATAAAATCAGAAGTAGGAAAAGGAACCGAAGTTTCAATAATATTTAGTAAAGATAATATAAGCTAATAAGAGACTATTTTAAGAGGGATTAACATTGTATTTATAATTTAAATGTCTTGTTAAAATTAATGTGTATATATATTTTAATAAGATTTATAATTATACAATCTAATTTTAAGATAGTTTATTTTTTGCAAACATTACATAGATGTAATGTTTGTGTAATGTTTGTAGATAGTGAAATCTTCTAATGTCAATTAAAATTAATATAAGAAATGACATAAGAAAAGAAATTTTAAGAAGATTATATAGTAAAGAAAGGGTGTTTATCAATGAGTTTGGATATTATTTTTATATTAAAATCAATCATAATAGCTATAGTAGAGGGACTTACAGAATTTATTCCAGTGTCATCTACAGGTCATATGATTTTGGTGGGAAGCTTAATAGATTTTAAAGGTCAATTTGCTGAGATGTTTGAAGTTGTAATACAACTTGGAGCTATACTAGCAGTAGTAGTACTTTACTGGAAAAAAATAAAGGATAGTGTTATAGAGTTTTTTAAATTCATATTTACTGGAGGTAAGGAAGGAAAAACTGGATTTAAATTTGGAATAAATGTTATTGTAGGTTGTATACCATTTGGGATTGTGGGAGTTATATTTTATGATAACATAAAAGCATTGTTTAACTTACAATCTGTAATTATAGGGTTCATAGTTGGGGGTATTTTATTATTAGTAATAGAAACTCTATTTAGAAAAAAGAAGCACTCAACAGATAATATAGATAAAGTCACTCCAGTGCAAGCTTTAAAAATCGGTGTATTACAAGTTTTATCTGCGTGGCCAGGAATGTCAAGAAGTGCATCTACTATTATGGGTGGATGGATAGCAGGGCTTAATTCTCCTACAGCAGCAGAATTTTCATTTTTCTTAGCTATACCAGCAATGGTAGCTTCTTCAGGACTAGATTTATTTGAATTTGATTATTCAATAATGACACCAACTTTGTGGATTGCTTTAATTGTTGGATTTATAGTAGCATTTCTTGTGTCTATAGTAGTGATGGAAAAGTTCGTAAATTTTCTAAAGAAAAAACCAATGAGAGTATTTGCTATATATAGAATAGTGGCAGGTATAGTACTTGCTATATTAGCTTTTACCAATATAATTAGTATATAAACTAAAATAAATTCAGTATTTATATAAAATTTCTTTAATTAATATGAGTAGTATTTAATATATACTTCATGTCATTTTATAAATTAGAAAGGAGTTATAAATAATGAAAACCTTAATTGTGAGTAATTTGAGCAAAGTATATGGTAAAAAAATGATTTTTAATGCATTAAACAATATAAGTTTTAGTATAGAGGACGGAGAATTTGTAGGAATTATGGGACCATCTGGAAGTGGCAAGACTACTCTTTTAAATATGATTTCTACTATTGATAAAGCAACTACAGGAAAAATAGAATTAAAAGGTAAAAATCCATTATCATTAAAAGGTGAAGAACTTGCCTTATTTAGAAGAAGAGAGTTGGGGTTTGTATTTCAAGATTTTAATTTATTGGATACTTTAACTATTGGTGAAAATATAGTATTGCCATTGACACTAGATAAGGTAAGTGTAAAAGAACAAGATGAAAAGCTAAATGAAGTATCTAAAATTTTAGGTATAGAAGATTTATTAAATAAAAGGACTTTTGAAGTGTCTGGTGGCCAAGCTCAGAGAACTGCTATTGCTAGGGCATTAATCAATAAACCATCAATACTTTTAGCAGATGAGCCAACAGGTAATTTAGATTCAAAATCATCAAAGACTGTAATGGAGCTATTTCAAAAGATAAATAAAGAGAATAAAGTTACTACTATGATGGTAACTCATGACCCATTAGCAGCAAGCTATTGTAATCGTATTTTATTTATAAAGGATGGAGCTATATACAATGAAATATATAAGGAAAATAGTAGAGAGCAATTTTATCAAGAAATAATGGATGTGCTTACATTATTGGGAGGAGATAATTAATGAACATAAAACAATTTGCCATTAATAATATTTCAAGAAATATTAAAGCATATCTAGGATATTTAGCAAGTATTGTTATATCCTCTTCACTACTTTTTTCTTTTATTATGTTTACAAGTCATCCAAGCTTAGATATAGCTCAATTTCCTGACTATTTAAAAGAAGGTCTTAAGATGAGTAAAATAATTGCATATTTATTTTTATTCTTCTTTGTGTTTTATTCAGTGAGTGTTTTTCTTAAGAGTAGATATAAAGAGTTTGGAATACTCTATATTACAGGTATATCAAAACGACAAGTAATGAAATTGGTTCTTATAGAAAATATAGTAATAAATATAGTATCTTCTGTAATTGGGATAATAGTAGGTTTAATTTTTTCAAAGATATTTTTAGTAACTATGTCTACTTTTTTAGAATTATCACCACTAGAATTTTATATACCATTAAATGCAATGTTTTCCACTTTAATTTATTTTATGGTTTTAGCTATATTAACATCTATATTTACTTCTTTTATAATTAAGGAAAATCAAGTATTGAAGTTACTTAAAGGTACAAAAACTCCAAAACCAGAGCCTAAAACATCACTAATACTTGCTATATTAAGTATTTGCCTGTTTATAATAGCGTATTATAGTGCTGTTACATCAACTGACCAATATACAACATATTTACGCTTAGTTCCAGTTACATCTCTGACGATAGTAGCAACTTATTTATTCTTTTCTCAATTTAGTGTGTACTTTATAAAAAAATTGAAGATGAAGAAAAGTTTTTATAGAAGTAATACAAATATGCTTTGGATTTCAAACTTAATTTATAAGGTAAAAGATAATGCTAGGATATTCTTTTTGATAACTATAACTTCTGCAGTGGCATTCACTGCTATAGGTACTGTTTACTCATTTTGGAAAGATGTAAAACGTCAAATTAATTTAATATATCCTAGCACAATATATTATTCAACAATGACTTTGCATAATGACACTAATAAACCTGACAGTAAAGAGAAAGATAAGGAAAGAATGAGTTTTATAGAAAATAAGTTGAAAAAAGAAGGTATAGATTATGCAAGAGTTAATGGTGAGTTTAAAACTGTATTTCCTAAGAAAAGTGATTTTAATGTGAGAATAATGAAAGAATCAAAGTACCTAGAAATTACAAAGACTATAGGAGTTAAGCCTATAAGTTTTGAAGATAATGAATCTATATCATTGTTTTCATCAAGTTTACCTGGAGATAAGAAAGTCAAAGAAAATGTCATTATAGGGAATAGAAGTTTAAAGGTGGCAAAACAAGTTGAAGAATGTGTTATGCCAGCGTATTATAAAAATATGTATGTGGTAAAAGATAATTTTTATGATAGTATAAAATCAAAGTTTATAATAGATAGATTTTCAACATTTGAGGTAGAAGATTCAAGTAAAACTATAGATATATGTAGACAATTTGAAGATAAATTTGATAATGAGTCTAGAATGCAACCATATTTGTTTTTCTCTAAAGAATTAATGATAGAAACTGGTAAACTAACATATTCTACATTTATGTTTTTAGCAGTATTTATAGGTTTAATTTTCTTTGTTACTACAAGTAGTTTCTTATATAATAAGTTTTATATGGATTGTCAAATTGACAAGAAAAAGTATGAACAGTTAAATAAATTGGGGATGACATATAAGGAGATTAAAAGAGCTTCAACCATTGAGATTGGAATTGTGTTTTTGTTACCTTATGTAGTAGCTGTTGTACATTCGGTATTTGCACTTACTGCACTTAAGAACTCTTTTGATATAGAGGTTGCATCATCTGCGGTTTTGGTAATGGGAAGCTTGTTTATAGTTCAAATAGTGTATTTCTTACTTATAAGAAATAATTATTTAAAAGAGATAAGATTAAATTTAGTCAATTTTTAATGACTATTATTAACTAATAACAAAAAGGTTTAAAATTAATTGGTATTACTGGAATTATAAATGTTTATTTTTTCAGTAATATTTTTTATTGTATTAATTATTAAGATTCTATACAAATATGACATAATAAATGTCAAAATTATAAAAATATTCTACTTATATAAAGTATAAAGAGGTTATATGTACATATCTGTAGAAATAAATAATATAAAAATATTAATTAATGTTATTAGGGGGTGTTATTCATTAGTAAATTAGCTAATGCATTAAGAATGATGATATTAATTCAAAGTAGAGGTAAAATGAAATGTAAAGAGTTATCAGAAGAGTTGGAAGTAAGTGAAAGGCAAATAAAAAGTTATAAGATGTGCTTGGAGCAAGCTGGTATATTTATAAATTCAACACCTGGAATTTATGGTGGTTATGAAATCGATAAATGTAATAGTATCTCATCAATTAAATTATTAGATAATGAAGTTTCAATTCTAGATATGGTAAATTCACAGCTAGAGTACAATAATGATATTTACAAAAATGAATTTAATAGTATTGTAGAAAAAATAAAAGCAGTATTAAATACAGGAGAAAAAAGCGATACATATATGGATTATTTCACAGTACAAGCACAACGTAATTGTGATTATGAGTTTGAAAAAAATAAGTGTAATGAAATAACTAGAGCATATACCACAAAGCGTAAACTTTGGATAGAGTATTATTCATTGAATTCAGGCAATAGTGAAAGAATTGTTCATCCATATGGTTTGTTTAATTATAAGTCAGATACTTATATGGTAGCTTTTTGTGAAAAAAGATTTAAGTTTATAGACTTTAAATTATGTAGAATTAAAAACTATAAGGTTTTAGAAAAAAAGTATAATGTAGATAAAAGTTTTAATTGGGGTGAATACAGTAAAAATAGTATAGGAATTTATAAGGGAGAAGAAATTAATGTTGTTATAAAAATTAGCCATCCATTTTCAACAATTATAAAGGAGAAAGTTTGGGTTAATAATCAACAAATTATAGAGTATGATGATAAATCTATAATGTTTAAAGCTAAAATGAGAGGTTATGAGGAGATAAAAAGTTGGATTTTAAGTATGGGAGCCTATGTTGAGGTTGTAGAACCAGATAGACTTAGAAATGATATATTGTTAGAGATTGAAAAAATGAAAAAAATTTACTAATTTTTTCAAATAATTTATACTTGGACCAATATACTTCACGGTCTAGTGTTAATATATTAGTTGAGAGAGGTGATATTATGAAAATGAAAATTGAATTTAGTACAGGTTGTATACCAATATCTTATAATTCACTCTTTATGAGTATTATAAAAGAAGCAATAAGAAAATCTAATGAAGATTACTATAAAAACATGTACTATTATAATGAAAAACACAATAAAAAAACTAAAAATTTTACATTTTCAGTTTATATAAAAAAATATAGTATTGAAGGTGATAATTTTATTATCAAGGATAAAGTAATATTAAATATAAGTACTCCAGATTTAGAATTAGGTTTTCATATATATAATGGATTAATGACTTCTAAAAAATGTTTATATAAAGACTATGAACTTACAAGGATTAGAATAGATTTATCAAGAGAAAAGAAGGTAACAGAAGAGAGGGTACTATTTAATGCATTATCTCCAATCTGCATAAAGTCTAGAGAAGGGAAATTCTTAGAGATAAGTGATGATAGATATATAGAAGAGTTAAACTATATAACTAATGAAGTTGTCAAAAATTATAGGGGAAATGGATTAAAAAGAAAGCTAGAATTTGAAAATATAGGTCTCAAAAAGGTAGTGGTTAAAGAGAGTTTAAGAGAATTTAAAAAAATAACAGGTAAAGAATATCAATATGTTAATGGTTACAAAGGTAAGTTTATATTAAAAGGTGATATTGATGATTTAAATCTTATCTACAATCTAGGACTAGGTTTTAGGCGTGCTCAGGGATTTGGAGATGTAGATATTCTAGAATGGAAGTGAGCTAAATGAAGTTAAGGGTTTATAGAGGAGACTGGTTCTTTAATATGGGTATAGTTGGATTTTTAAATATAATAAAGAAAGCAGATAAGAAAGCAGAAATATTTATTATGGAAGATTATATCGAATTTGATAGTTCATTTCTTGAAAACTTTCATGAGGATTATTTTAATTACTTTATGGATGAATATGATGTATCAAAAAGGATTAGGAAGAGTATTGATTACAGTATAAATTTTATTAAATCTAAGCCTGATAAAATTAAAGATGGAATTAAAAAAATTAAAGATAGTATAAAACAACAAAATGATAAGGTTAAAAAATTTGATGAAGAAAAATTCAACTTGATAAAAGAAAAGTTAGATAGTATATCTAAGATAAAAAGTTATGATGAATTTGACATATTAGAAACTTTAATTGATGAGATTATAGATATATTTAAAATTAAATCAATAAACGATAGACTTACAGCTAATCTTTATAAATATGTAGTTCAAGATAATTATTTTGGACAAGTTAGTTTTTTTAATGTTGCTAAGGCTAAGTTAGATTTAGATGGATTAAAACAGGTAATGTTTAACGACTATTTAAGACAAATCATATATCTAGGGGAGTTAGAGGATTTACTAGAAGAGAATGATTATGATAAATTGAAAAACTATTTGAATGATAGATTAAATAGTATGGCTAAAGATGTAAGTGAAAAAAAAGTTAGTAAGTCTAGTATAAATACTATAGAAAAAATTATGAAGGAAATAAATAAAAATTTTATAAAGAAAAATAAAAGTATTAAAGATATAAAAGAGTATATGGATAGTTTAGAAGTATGTGAAATGTGTGGTTCATACAAAGGTATATTAGATGAGTATTCAGAAAGTAATTTTGCTCCTCTTGGAGTAAGTACCAATAATGCTAGAAATATGTTTTGGAATCAGGAGTACACATCATCAATATGTGATATTTGTAAGCTTATATTATTCTGTACTCCAGCAGGGGCTACTTATACAAGAAAAAATTATTTAACTAATGAAGAAAATGAGTTTTATTTATTTGTTAACATGGATACTTCTATAAATGAACTTTTTGAGAGAAATAATGAGTTAAAATTACAGAAAAGTGAGTCTTCAAGCTCCCAAGAAGAAACTCCTTTTAATAAACTTATAAAAAGTATAGTAGAAGAAAATAGATTAAAAAGTGAATGGCAGCTTAGGAATATCATTTTTGTAGAATTTAAAGCAAGTATAGATTCTAAAAAATGTAAAATAAATTACTTTAATATTCCTACTTATTTAGCAAAAATCTTTACAAACAAGGATGTAAATAAAAAAATACAAAGTATCTATGATTATAAGCTTAAATCAAATGTATTAGATTTACTTTTGAAAAATAGAGACTTGAAGCATTTAATTAATAATACTTTAAGAAATAAAGTTAAGAATGACATGGAAGGTAGAAATAAATCAAATATATCAGGAACAGATTGTTTTAGACTGGTTCAATTAAGATTAATAGTAAATAACTATAAGAGAGGAGTGTATAAAATGGATTATAAAAAGTTAAGAAAAGTTTATGAATCAGGTTGTGAAATACATGATTATTATGTTAATAAGAATGCTAAAAATAAAATAGAAGGAATAACATATAAGCTTTTAAATTTGATTAAGGTTGGTAATAAGAATGATTTTTTTCAAACAATTTTAAGAATTTTTTCACCAAGTGAAAAAACTCCACCAGAAGAATTTTTACAGATGCTTAGTGAAGAGGAGTTAGATTTTGAAGCTATAGGATACGCATTTACAATGGGATTAATGTCAGAAAAATGTGAGAGAAAAAATAGACAAGTAGATAATAAGGAGGAAAAATAATATGAAAAGAGGATTAACGTTTACAGTAATAACACAAGCTCAAAGTTTAAACTATGGTGAAGGAATAACCAATATATCCGAATTAAAAAAACTAAGTAGAGGAGATGGAAATATCTACACATTTGCATCTCGCCAGTGTTTAAGATATGACATAGTAAGATTAGCTTCGGAGTTATTTAATTGGAATTTGCAGGTTGTAGATAAAGAAAAAGGTACAGTTCAGTTTAAAGATAATATAAATATAAGAGAATCAGAAGAAATGGACTTGTTTGGATATATGAAAACAAATAAAAAAGATGAGAAAGATAAAAAAGGAGGTTCATTGACTAGAGAAGCTACTGTAAGATTAAGTAATGCAATTTCTCTTGAGCCATATAGAAGTGACATGGACTTTTTAAATAATAAAGGATTGGCAGATAGAATAGGAGAACACCCTAATCTTGCTAATATAGAACAACATTTGAGTTATTATACATATACAGTGACTATAGACTTATCTAAAATAGGTAAGGATGGAGATATAGAACTTGATAATAAAGAGAAATGTAAGAGAGTAGTAGAATTTTTAGAAATAATAAAAGTATTGAATAGAAATATTAGAGGTAGACAAGAAAACTTATCTCCTTTATTTGTAGTAGGAGGAGTATATGAAATAGCAAATCCATTTTTCTTAGGTAGAATTAAATTAAAAGGAGATAAAAATGGGTTTAAAGTAAATAAGTCAGCAATAGAAGAAGTAGTTCAAGGTACTTTTTTAGGAAAGGGTTTAAAGCAGTTTACCTATGTGGGAATGGTAGATGGAGCATTTACAAATAAAGAAGAGTTTGAGGGATTATTTGAAGATAATTTTTTAAGTGTAGATAAATTTTTTGGACAACTAGTTAAAGAAGTAAAGGAATATTATGGGGTGAATTAATATGAAGGTTTTGAAATTAGATTTATTTCAAGAAACTGCATGCTATAAAAAGCCATTTGCTATGAAGATTACAGAAACTTATCCACTACCACCATATTCTACAGTAAATGGATTAATTCACAAAATATTAAATGCGACAGAGTATATACCATTTAATATAAGTGTACAGGGAACATATGAAAGTATATTTAATAATTATCAGACAACATATTTTTATAAAAAGGATAGTATTACATCTATGCCAATGAACAGTCATATGTTATTAAATGTAAATTTGATAATTCATATAGGTGGGGATTTTGAATTATTGAAAGAAATATATGATAGTTTATTAAATTGTGGTGAGCATTTATCATTAGGTAGAAAAGAAGATTTAGTGAGAATTAATGATATTAGATTTGTAGAAATTAATAAATTTGAAGTAGATTCTGATATGCAATTAGATGATTACGAAAATTCTAGGCTATCAGAATATAATATAAGAATGCCTATATATATACCAAAGTCAAGTTTACAAGATGAATATATAGAGGGAATAAGTTACAGGCTCAATAATTACTATGATAATAATGCTCTGAAAGATAAAAAAAGAGTTTGGAATAAGGTAGATAGTTATTATGTTGATGATGGAAATACTATATCAGTTGGAGATATATTATTAGACAATGAAGGAGATTTATTATATTTTAATAATATAAATTAGGAGGAAGAGTATGTTATATGCTAAATCTAATCCAGTGGAAACATTGAGAGAACATACTGATGAGCTTTTAAAACAAATGAATGTGTTAAGAGAATGCCATGGAACAAACATAAATAGGCTAAATTTTTTAGAGGAAGAGAAATTTTGGCAATTACTTGATTTTGTTATAGAATTTCATGATATTGGAAAAGCATTTTCTCCATTTCAAAACCTAATAAGAAGTAGGATGGATATTGAAACAAATAAATCTAAAATAGTAACTCATCTAGAAAATAATATAGGTCATAATTATCTTTCTCCTGCATTTATTGATTATAGTTATGTAGACAGGGCAAAGGATAGAGAACTGAGAGCAGTATTAATTCAAGTTATCGTATATCATCATGAAAGAGATATCTTTATAGATAAAGATTTTAAAGATTTAATACAAAAAATATTAGATGAAGATTTAATAAATAAAGTTTATGAATTACAATATGAATTTAAAGTTAGATATCCAATAAGAACCGAAAAATTAAGTAAAGCGTATATACAAAGTGTAATAAAAAGAATAGATAAAAATCACAAATACTATAATTTATATATCATGTTAAAAGGTATACTACATAGATTAGATCACAGTGCTTCTGCTCATGAGGTTGTGGAATGCAATAGTGTCATGAATATAGGAGAACACACAGAGAATTATTTAATGGAAGAATTTGGTAGTTTGAGAGAGGCTCAATCATTTGCTAAATCTAATAGAGATAAAAATATAATATTGATAGCCTCTACAGGTATGGGGAAAACAGAAACTGCTTTAATTTGGATAGATAAGGATAAGGCCTTTTTCACACTTCCATTAAGGGTAAGTATAAATGCGTTATTTGATAGGGCAAAAAATATAGTTGGAGTGGGAGAATCAAATGATACATTCTTAGGTCTGTTACATTCAACAGCAATAGATTATCTGGAAGAAAGTAATCAAGAAAATTCAAATGAGATTGTAGATTTAGCAAAGTTATTATCTTGCAAGTTGACATTTTCCACAATAGACCAAATATTTAAATTTCCTTTTTTGTATAGAGGATATGAAAAAGTATACTCAACATTAGCATATTCAAAGGTAGTAATAGATGAGATACAAGCATATTCACCAGAAATAGCAGCTGTATTGGTAAAGGGTATAGAAATGATACATAAGATAGGTGGCAGATTTATGATAATGACAGCTACTATGCCAACTATATATATAGACGAACTAAAAAAAAGAGGTGTATTGGATAGTAACTTAGCTAAATTGACATGTAATACAGAAAAAATAAGACATTGTGTATCTATTGTAGAAAACTCAATAGATGAAAATTTAGAAAAAATAATACAAAGTGGAATGAATAAAAAAGTTCTTGTAATAGTAAATACAGTCAAAAGTGCTGTAGAAAAATATGAGTTAATAGAAGAGATAGTTAAGCTAAAAGGAATAGATATTAACTTAAATCTTTTACATTCTATGTATATACAAGAAGATAGAGCAAAACTAGAAAAACATATAAAAGAATTTGCAGATAGTGATAAAAATGGAATTTGGATTACTACACAATTAGTAGAAGCATCCCTTGACATTGATTTTGATGAACTTCATACAGAAAATTCAACACTTGACAGTTTATTTCAAAGGTTTGGAAGATGTTATAGAGGTCGTGAGTATAAAAAAAATAGTCCAAATATATTTATATATACAGAAAAAGCTACAGGAATAGGCAGTATCTATGATGAAACAATTGTAAAAAATGGACTTGAGTTATTGAAAGCTTTTATAAATGGCAAAGAATGTGTAAAGATGGAAGAAAAATATAAGGTAGAAATGGTTAAGGTACTATACTCTAAAGAAAGCTTAGAAGGTACAGCTTTTAAAAAGAGATTTACTAGTGCTTTAAATATTTTAGATACTATAACACCATATAGTTTGGGCTCTAAAGATGCGCAAAATATACTTAGAAATATTGAAGGATATACAGTAATACCAGAGGATATATATAATAAAATTGAAGAAACTTTGGTAAAAAATTATAAAGTTTTGGGGAAAGAACTTACAGAGGCATATAGTAATGAAGACAGACAATTAATAAATGAAATAAAATTTAAGAGAAAAAAAGCTAGAAGAGAAATAATTAAAAAAAGTGTAAATATACCAATATATAAAGCTAAACAAAATATAGTGGATATAAATATAAAGGGTCTAGAAGATTTAAAAATACTTTTATATAAATATGATATACATGAAAATAAGCATACAAAACAGATATTTGGCAAAGGTGTGCTTATAGGTAAGGAAATAGACCAATTTATTTGATTTTTATATTAACAATGTGGCTAAAATTTACTAGAGAAGGTGATTTTGTGCCAATAGATTTAGAATTATTGAAAGTTCAAGGAGTAAAGATAAATTATTATTATGTATGTAAAAGAAAACTATGGTTATTCTCTAAAGGAATAACTATGGAACAAAATAGTAGTAGGGTTTTATCTGGAAAAATAGTACATGAAGATTCTTATAAAAGAATGAAAAATAAAGAGGTATTAATTGATGATATCCTGAGATTAGATATAATAAAGGATGAGTATGTTAAGGAAGTAAAAATAAGTTCAAAGATGAAAGAAGCAGATGAAATGCAACTATACTATTACTTATATTATTTAAAAAAGAGTATGGGTATAGATAAAAAAGGAACTATAAATTATGTCAAGGAAAAGAAACAAGAAGAATTAATATTAACAGAGGAAAAAGAAAGAGCTGTTGAAAATACACTTATAAATATAAATGAAATAAATATGAAGTTATCTCCTCCTAAAATTGAGAAAAAATCTTATTGTACAAAATGTGCTTATTATGAATTTTGTTTTGTGAAGGAGGAGTAACAATGTATAAAGACTATTATATTATAAGTAATGGTAATATAAAAAGAAAAGAAAATACAATTTATTATTATAATTTAGAAGGTGAGAAAAAAATATTACCAGTAGAACAAGTTGATGATATTCATATATATGGAGAGGTAGGTTTAAACACAAAACTTATAAACTATATAAGCCAATATGGAGTTATGCTTCACTTCTATAACTATTATGGGTATTATTCAGGTACATATTATCCAAGAAAGAAAAGTGTATCAGGGTTTAGTTTAGTATGTCAATCAGCTTGTTATTTAGATAAAAATGAAAGACTATATTTAGCAAAATCCTTTGTGGAAAGTGCGTCATACCATATTTTAAGAAATATGAGATATTACAAAGTTGATGAAAGTTTAATTGATACTATAAAAGATGAACTAAATAGTTTGAATGATGTCAAAGAAATATCAGAACTTATGGGTAAAGAAGGCAGAATAAGAAAAACATACTATAAATCATTTAATCAAATATTGAAAGATGATTTTGAGTTTTATAAGAGAGAAAAAAGACCTCCCAAAGACCCAGTAAATGCTCTTATGTCATTTGGAAATAGCATAATGTATACGAATGTTTTAAGTGAGATATATAAGACACAACTTGACCCTACTATAAGCTTTTTACATGAACCATCTACAAAAAGATTTTCTTTAAGCTTAGATATTGCTGAAATTTTTAAACCTCTTATTATTGATACAATAATTTTTAGCTTAATTAATAATAAGAGAATCAATAAGAATGATTTTTCATATCAAGATAAAATTTGTTATTTAAGTGAAAAAGGAAAGAAGAAATTCTTACAAGAATTTGAAAATAAGATGCAGACAACCATAAAACATAGAAATCTAAATAGAAAAGTTTCGTATAGAATGTTTATAAGGCTAGAGTGTTACAAATTAATTAAACATTTTATAAATGATGAAACGTATAGAGTTTTAAAGGCTTGGTGGTAAAATATGTTTGTTATTGTTACTTATGATATTGTTGAAGCAAGGTCATTAAATAGAATTAGAAAGATACTTAGAAAATATTTGACTTGGACGCAAAATTCTGTTTTTGAAGGAGATATTACCGATGGAAAGTTACATAAATGTATTTCTGAAATAGAAAAGGTTATTGATAATAGTGAAGATTCTATCTATGTTTATGAGATAAAAAATCCTAATTCAATTAAAAAGAAATGTTATAGTATTGATAAGTATTCTGATGAAATGTTTATATAGGTTTGCAGTGAGCGATATTTATGCTAAAATAGGTGTTAACAGTTGGAATATAAGGGATTGAAGGCATGTGATAACTATTATCAATTGCACTACTGATCGCTCACTGCAATTTTTAATATTTTTATTGAATTATAATTGCTTGAGTGTAGTATTTTCAATGTATTCAATTAGACATATTTTGGGGTTTTATATTAACTAAGTGGTATGTAAAGAAATGATAATGTATTAAAATCTCCCTTAAAAGGGATGTTTTATATTAACTAAGTGGTATGTAAAGCTGATAGAAAAAGAAGAGTATTTGAAAGTTGAGACTAGTTTTATATTAACTAAGTGGTATGTAAAGGTCTGTAGCATTTAATGAAACAACTTCTTTTATTGTGTTTTATATTAACTAAGTGGTATGTAAAGCGTTTTAATTTATCTTGAAAAACAAATTTAATTCTTGTTTTATATTAACTAAGTGGTATGTAAAGAGGGATTGGACGCTAAATTGAGTTCTTATTCTGAAAAGGTTTTATATTAACTAAGTGGTATATAAAGGCAAGAGGTAAATTAAAATTAGGACTTTTAGAAGGGTTTTATATTAACTAAGTGGGATGTAAAGAAGAGTTCTTTTTTCTGAATAATTCATATTATAATAAGTTCTATATTAACTAAATAATATCTAAATAAAACATAAATATTCTATAAATCTTGATAAGAAAGTAGTAAAAAATGAGGTGAAATAAAATTTATGATAAGAAAATCAAATAACAAAGATATAGAAAAAATAATGGAAATCTGGGAAGAAAGTACAATCAAAGCACATGATTTTATAAATAAAGATTATTGGAAAAATAGCTACAATACTGTTAAAAATGAATATATGCCTATATCTGAAACTTTTGTATATGATGATGGAGAAGAAATAAAAGGATTTATAAGTATTATAGATAATGAATTTATAGGAGCTTTGTTTATAAGTACAAATTATCAAAGTCTAGGAATAGGAAGCAAACTTTTAGATTATGTAATTAAAGAGTATAAAAATCTAAGCTTAGCAGTATATAAAGATAATAAAAAAGCAGTTGTATTTTACAATAAAAAAGGTTTTAATATAGTAAAAGAACAAGTAAATGAAGATTCAGGATTTAAAGAATATCTAATGGAATATAGTAAACAGCTTTAGTATATTCACATTAGAATAGCGATTAAAATGTTTACTATCTAGATAGATATATTTTTATAATGGTGAGACTTAAAATCATGAATCATATATGCTTGTAACCTAGTATATATTACAAAATATATAATTATGGGAGGATAAAATAATGAATAAAAGAGCATTTATGCATTATATTAGAATAAGAGAATAGCGCACAAATTGTGGCTATTTTACAAAAACTTATAACATGATTTTATATAAGATATAGAAACATACCTTATATAAGTAGCCATAATTTCGTGCTATTTAAATTAAATAGTAAATTTGAGGAGATTATGGAGATGAAACAAAATATAAGTAATGAAGGTAAAAAGATTGTTGGAAAATTAAAAAGGATAGAAATTGCTAAATTACTACTTAATGAAAATATAGATGTATTCAAATGTCCACTTTGTAAAGAAGATATGATTACAATTGATAAAAATAGCATTAGATGTATAAATAATCATTGCTTTGATATATCCAAAAAGGGATATGTTAACTTATTAAATAGTAATACTAAAACTATTTATGATAAAGAACTATTTGAATCAAGACATGAAATATATAATTCTAAAGCATATGATAATTTAACAGAAGAAATAAAGTCTGCAATTCATAACTACACTTTAGATAAAAATATTAACTATATTTTAGATGCTGGATGTGGAGAAGGATATTTCTTAAATAAATTATATGAAGATAAAAATATTAATAATATATGTAAATTAATTGGAATTGACATAGCTAAAGAAGGTATTTCTATAGCTACAAGAGGAGAGAATGAAATTATATGGTGTATTTCAGATTTGTCAAATCTACCATTTAAAGATAATAAGTTTGATGTAATATTAAATATACTTTCTCCTGCAAATTATAAGGAATTTACAAGGGTTTTAAATGATGATGGAATAATAGTAAAGATTGTCCCAGAATCAAATTATTTAAAAGAAATAAGGACAAGTATACAGGGAAATATAAAGAATAATGATTATGACAATAAAAACATTATAGTTGGATTTAAAAAACACCTTGATGTAATTTATGAAAATAGAATCAATTATAAAACTGATGTCAGTGTATTAAATTTAATGAATTTGGTTAAAATGACTCCTTTAACATCAACATTAGATGAAAAAGAAATTTTAAAGTTGATAAAGTCAGGGATATCTAATATAACAATTGATTTAAGAGTTATGGTTGGTACACTAAAGAAATAGAAAATAAAATTTGTCCAAACTTAATAAAAATTATATTACTAAAAATTGCTATGAAACTAGTTTAATAATATCTAATTTCATAGCAATTTTAATTACAATTAAAGTGTGTATATAAAAATTATTTATGTTATATTTCCAAATATGTCCCCAAAAATTTCTATAATAATATTTAATAACAGAGTATTATTATTTGAAATTATTTTAAAAATATAAGATATTAAAGTTTAAAGTATTCTTTTTGAGATGAATTTATTTTAGAGCCACAATTGTTACAGCAATAAGACGTTGAAACATATCCAAATTCTTCAGTATTCTCATTAAACTCCATTTTTTTCTTTGCAATAATTCCTACTTTAATTAAACTAGAACCACAATTATCACAGTTTTGAATTTTACATATACTATACAATTTGTCAGTAGTTACATTTTCTATTGATTTATCACAATTACAACATTTAATAGAAGTAATCTCATTAGATACTTCAACAGGTTCGGCATCTTGAAAAGAAAATTTATATGTTATATCATTTGATACTCTGTAACCTGTATCAAAAATATTAGTATTACAGTTTGGACACATGTATTTTGGAATATATACATCTTTCTTTCCAAAAGTATCTTTCTCAGTATTGTGATTTAAATCATCTAAAGAGGCGTTTTCACCTATGGTATCTTCTTTATTTAAGTTTAAAAGATAATTATAAATCTTTTTATCTTCATTTTGTTTTGCTGTGTCTAAAAAATGACTCATTATATTTGGATAGTCTTTATTTTTTGATGGCATATTTAAATCTATATAATTATTTTCAATTGCAAAAGATAGTATATTGTAATAATTATATTTTACTGCAAAAAATAATAACATTTCATCAAAAATTTTATCTACTATTTTGTCAGAAATACTTATCCAAAAATCTGGGGATTCTAAATAAACTTTCTTACTAAGCTCATCTAGTTCTTTATCTATGTTGTTTAATTGATTTTCATTAGTTTTCATATTGTCACTTCCTTATTAATTTATTATATGAAATAAAATCTCATATAAAATATATCATATTATAATTTACAAGTATAGGGCAAATAGATTTGTTTATAAGTAAAATTTTATAAATAACCATTAAAACATAAAGGATTAGAAGCAAGTTTACTTATAAATTAAATGTAAACCTAAAATTATATTGAAGTTGACAAAAAACTGTCTTTCTTTTATACTAAAACAAAGCCTTAATAGAGGGTTTATTATATGTACATATAAACTAAATTGAATAAGACATATGAAGGGAATTATAAAAATGAAAAATAATAGAGTAAATATTCAAGATTTAACTAAAATGTCAATATGTGTAGCATTATTATGTATATCATCCTATATATATATACCATTACCATTTACACCAGCAGGAGTAACAGCACAAACAATAATGATAAATCTAATAGCTTTAATATTAACTCCAAGACAAGCATTTAGTACAGTTGGTGTATACATAATGATAGGTTTAATTGGAATACCTGTATTTGGTGGAGGTGCATCTGGAATTGGCAAATTACTAAGCCCAACAGGTGGTTTTTATTTTGGATTTTTATTTGCATCACTAATTATTAGCTTATTAAAAGGTAAAAATAATGATATTAAAAGATATATACCAATAACAATTTTTGTTGGTATGCCTATTATATATTTTATGGGAACAGTATTTATGTGTTACTTTAATCAAATGACAGTAGAAGCAGCCCTTTTTGCAGCAGTGGTACCATTTTTAATTGGAGATACGATAAAAGCAATTATTGCATCTTTTTTAGGTGTTAAATTAAATAACGTACTTAAAAGAAATCTATGATGAAGAGAGGATATAATGTATGGAAGATGTTTTTATATTAGGAGGATTAAGAAGTCATATAGGTTTAAAAAATGGAATTTTTCAATGTGTTCAACCAGAATTACTAGGAGCAAAGGTTTTAAAACATCTAATTGAAAAGTATGAGATTGATAAGATTGATGAGATTATATGTGGAAATGCAGTTGGTACAGGAGGTAATATCGCAAGATTAATGACTTTAACAGCGGGAATAGAAAGTGAAGTTCCTGCTTTTACTGTAGATATGCAATGTGCTTCTGCTATGATGAGTTTAGATATAGCATTTTCAAAGATTAAATCTGGGCAATGTGATTTAATTATTGCAGGAGGTTTTGAGAGTAGCTCTCTACAACCAATGCGTACATATCATAAAAATGATAAAAGATATAATATCAATAATCCAAGCTATGCAGTTGCTCAATTTTCTCCAGATGATAATAGTGAGAATAGTATGCTCGAAGGTGCAGAAAGAGTGGCAAAGTTATATAAAATTGAGAAGGCAGAATTAGATTATTGTGTAAAAGAAAGTCATAGAAGAGCAAAAAACACAAGAGAAGAAAAATTTCTTGAAGATATTATATCTCCTATAGATAGCAATACATATGATGAAGGTATACGTGATAAAATGAGCCAAAGATTATTAGATAGGATACCTTCGATTTTAGGAAAGGGAAGTATTACAAATGCAGCAAATGCATGTCTTATTAATGATGGAGCTTCATTTCTTATAATGTGTTCTAAAAGATATTTAGAGACTACAAAAAAGAATCCAAAAGCTAAAGTTATTAACTCTTGTACAATAGGAACAGAGCCACATTTAAGCCCAACATCTGCTATGAAAGCTATGGAGAGAATTTTAGAGATAGAAAAGCTTAACTATATGGATATATCTGCGATTGAATTTAATGAAGCATTTGCAGTTATAGATGTTTTATTTCAAAGAAAATATCCAGCATTAATAGATAGGTATAATATATTTGGAGGGGCTTTAGCATATGGTCATCCATATGGTGCTTCTGGTGCAATTATTGCGTTACATCTTTTAAAAGCACTTGAAAAAAATAATGGAAGGTATGGAATTTGCTCTATAGCAGCTGCTGGGGGATTAGGCTCTGCTTTATTGATTGAAAGGGTGTAGATTATGAATTACTATGAACTTTTGAAAGTAAAAAGAAACAGCCATAAAGATAAAGATTTTTTGATTATAGATGGAGAAAAGTATACTTATGACAGTATATTAAGAGATAGTGAGGAGATTGGGAGACAAATTTCTATAGGTGAAAATATTCCTGTTTTAATTTATTCTAAAAATATAAAGTTCCAATTAGTAAGTTTTTTAGGTGTTAACTATTCAAATAATGTGCCTATCATTTGTCATTATAATCTTTCTAAAAGAGTATTAAGTGATATTTTAATAAAGAATAATATTTCAGTTGTTATATCTGATGAGAATATAGATATAAATGATTTATCTAATGGTAGTTGCAATAGGATATTAAAGATAACTAATTCTTCTACAGACCATCACAGTATAAATGTATATCAATATAATAATATCTTAGACTATTTAGATAAAGAAATTTGTATGGGAGCTTTATCTTCAGGCTCTACAAATGTCCCAAAAGTATTATATAGAACATATGAAAGCTGGGCTGGATTTTTTCCTATACAAAATGAAGTTTTCCATATTTCTGAGGACTCTATTTTATTTATCAATGGAACACTTAGTTTTACAGGAAATCTAAATTCTATAATGTCAGTACTCTATGAAGGTGGTAGTGTTGTAATAAGTTCAGGTTTAAATTGTAAAACATGGATAAATGCAATAAAACAATACAATATAACTAACATATATCTTATACCTACAAAACTTCAGTTATTGGTTAAATATTTAAGTGAGACAATAGTTAAAGTTAGAAGTGTTTTTACAGGTTCTCAATTGTTGTTTGAGGATACAGCAAGAAAAATAAAAAAATATATGCCAGACTCTGAAATAATTTTATATTATGGAGCAAGTGAATTAAACTACATTACATATTTGTGTTATGATGAATTGATTGAGAAACCATTAAGTATAGGTAAGCCATTTCCAAAAATAGATGTATATATTAAGAACGGAATAATTTTTGTAAATACCGAATATGCAGTATATAATGCATCAGAGCCTTATTCTGTCAATGACATTGGATATTTTGATGATGATGGATATTTGATATTTGAAGGAAGAAGTGATGATGTTGTAAATATTGGTGGATTTAAAGTTAGTTCTACTAAAGTTGAAAATGTAGTCAAAAGAATTCCTCAAATTGAAGATGCAGTTGCATTACCTTATTTAGATACTATAAGGGGAAGTCAAATTGCATTATTTGTAACAACCATAGATAAAATTACAAAGAAGGATTTATTGACTAAGATTAGAAATTATTTAATTAGAAATGAAATTCCAAGAAAAATTATTTTTTTAGATTCATTACCATATACATCTTCTGAAAAGATAGATAGATTAGCATTATTAGCAATGTTAGAAGTATAATATTTAATAATTTTAGTGAACCAATATATTGATAAAAACATATTGTATATAGTAAAGGAGGCTTACAATATGTCAAATCAATACGATATAACTGTTATAGGCGGAGACCTGCGACAAGTGTACATGGTAAAAAAACTAATTAATAAAGGATATTCTGTAGTTGTATATGGAATAGCAAATGAAATTATAAATGGAATCGCTGGAAAAGCAACTTCACTAGCTGAAGCACTATCCAAAAGTTCCATTATTTTATGTCCAATTCCATTTACAAAAAATCAATTTAGTATTGAAAATACTGATGGTTGTCTTGATGCTACTATTGATAACTTGTTAATTAACTTATCTCCTAATCAAATACTATTTGGAGGCAACATACCAACTAAAGTTTACAAATTTTGTGAGCAACACTCTATTCAGGTTTATGATTTTATGAAGATGAATGATGTTGCTATTTTAAATGCAGTTGCTACAGCTGAAGGAGCCATATCAGAAGCGATTAAAAGAAGTATAATCAATATGCACCAAAGTAACTGTCTAGTACTAGGCTTCGGAAGATGTGCACAAATACTTGCTAAAAAATTATATGCTTTAGATGCAAATGTATGTGTTGGAGCAAGAAATAATGATGCAAGGAGTACGGCTAATGCATTTGGGTATTCTAGTATTTCTTTAAATCAACTAGATGAAAATCTTTCAAAGTTTGATTATATTTTTAATACCATACCAGAATGTATTTTAACGAAAGAGAAATTAGAAAAAGTATCACAAGAAGTAACTATTATAGATATAGCTTCTTCTCCTGGTGGATTAGATTATTCTGCTACACAAAATTTAGGTATTAATGCAAATCTTTGTCTTGGGCTTCCTGGTAAATACTCACCAAAGACATCTGGTGAAATTCTTGTTAACGCTATAGAAAATATTATAAATGAAAGAAGGGATTAGAGATGAAACTTGAAGGACTTACAATTGGAGTAGGATTTACTGGTTCGTTTTGTACTTATGATAAAATATTTATAGAGTTAGAGAATTTGGTAAAAGCAGGAGCAAACGTGCACACTATATTTTCAGACGTATCACAAAATATAGATTGTAGATTTGGAAATTCTGAAGAATTTATGAAAAAAGCATATGAACTGACAGGAAATAAACCTATTGTTACAATTGAAGAAGCAGAACCATTTGGACCTAAAGGAATTGCGGATATTATAATAATAGCCCCTTGTACTGGAAATACTGCCGCTAAGTTAGCAAATGGTATTACGGACTCTCCAGTATTGATGGCAGCAAAGGGTCATCTTCGCAATGATAAACCACTTGTAATTTCAATATCAACTAATGATGCTCTAAGTTTTAATTTCAAAAATATTGGTATTCTTCTTAACTCTAAAAATATATATTTTGTACCTTTTGGTCAAGATAATTGTAATGCAAAGCCTAATTCTATGATTGCACATACAGAGTTAATAATTCCAACTATAGAGCTTGCTCTTGATAATAAACAGTTACAACCTGTTATAAAAAGTCCACATCAATAGATTAATGATGTAATATGATATATGTGTATGATTAGTAATATTAACAAAGTCCAGCAATCTTATTTGCTGGACTTTAGTTCGTAATATATTAATTTTATTTCATGATATATATAAATTATCAGGCATATATTTCTAATTATACTATATATTATAGCTGTTTGTATATTTAAGTGTATTTAATTTAATTTGCTTTTTAGGTCCTTTACTTTCTTCTTCAAGTCTTTTTAAGTTTTATATAATACTATACTTGAAAAAAGTATCTTTTAATTTTTTTATTAAAAAATACAAAAATACAAATGTTAAAATAATAACGTTATCCTTAAGCGTTGAGATGAATTTGTTTATAATTTATATAAAAAATAAAGTGATATATAGTTAATTTAGATATTTGTAAAGAATAGTATCATTAATATGAATAATATAAGACTAAATAAAAAATAAAATGTTAAAAAAATAACTTGAAAATGTAAAAATAACATGTTATACTGTTAATAAATTAACAGAAAAAGAAGATTATACTATTCTAGGAGGGCATTGAAATGGCTAATAAAGAACAGGTTATAATAGAAAATAAAAGGGGAGAAGAAGCTATGGTAGATAATTCATGTGTTGTAAATAATGTTGAAAATCTAGTTAAAAAATTAGCAAAAATTAGAGAAGCTCAAAAAATCTTTGCTACATACACTCAAGAACAGGTAGATAAGATTTTTTTAGCAGCATCTTTAGCAGCTAATAAGCAAAGAGTTCCTCTAGCTATAATGGCACAAAAAGAAACTGGTATGGGAATTGCCGAGGATAAAGTTATAAAGAATCACTATGCATCAGAGTATATATACAATGCATATAAAGAAACTAAAACTTGTGGTGTTATAGAGAGAGATGAAGCCTTTGGCCTGACTAAAATAGCTGAGCCAATAGGAGTTATTGCAGCAGTTATACCTACAACTAATCCAACTTCTACTGCTATATTTAAATCACTTTTAGCTCTAAAAACTAGAAATGGAATAATATTTTCTCCACATCCAAGAGCAAAAAATTCTACTATAGAGGCAGCAAAGGTAGTCCTTGAAGCTGCTGTTTTGGCCGGAGCTCCTGAAGGTATAATTGGATGGATTGATGAGCCATCTTTGGAATTAACTACGACTGTTATGAAGGAAGTTGACTTAACTCTTGCTACAGGAGGCCCTGGAATGGTTAAATCAGCATATTCATCTGGAAAACCAGCTATTGGAGTTGGTGCAGGTAATACGCCAGCAATAATTGATGACAGTGCAGATATAAAAACTGCTGTAAATTCAATTCTTGTATCTAAGACATTCGATAATGGTATGATATGTGCTTCTGAACAATCAGTTATAGTATTAGAAAATATATATAATGAAGTTAAAAAAGAATTTAAAGAGCGTGGTGCTTACTTATTAAATAAAGAAGAAACAGAAAAATTAAGAAATGTAATTTTAGTAAATGGAGGATTAAACTCTAAAATCGTTGGCCAAACAGCTTGTACAATAGCAACACTAGCAGGTTTTGAAGTTCCAGTTGATGCTAAAGTTTTAATAGGTGAAGTTGAATCAGTTGAAATAGAAGAAGCTTTTGCTCATGAGAAACTTTCACCAGTACTTGCAATGTATAAAGCAAACAACTTTGATGATGCAGTTAGTAAAGCAGAAAAATTAGTAGAAGATGGAGGGTTTGGTCATACATCTTCATTATATATTGACGATGTAAATCAGAGAGAAAAGCTTGATAAATTTACTAAAGCTATGAAAACTTGTAGAATTTTAATTAATACTCCTTCTTCTCAAGGTGGTATAGGTGATTTATATAATTTTAAACTAGCTCCTTCTCTTACTCTAGGATGTGGTTCTTGGGGTGGAAATTCAGTATCTGAAAATGTAGGAGTTAAGCACTTACTTAATATTAAGACAGTAGCTGAGAGGAGAGAAAATATGCTTTGGTTTAGAGCACCAGAAAAAGTTTATTTTAAAAAAGGTTGTTTAGGAGTGGCGTTAAAAGAACTTAAAGATGTAATGAATAAAAAGAGAGCTTTTATTGTAACAGATACATTCCTTTACAATAATGGATATACTAAAACAGTTACTGACTTATTAGATGAAATGAACATCAAGCATACTACTTTCTTTGAAGTTGAACCAGACCCAACTTTAGAATGTGCTAAGATAGGTGCTAAAGCTATGAGAGAGTTCAATCCAGATGTAATAATATCTATAGGTGGAGGAAGTGCAATGGATGCAGGTAAGATAATGTGGACATTATATGAGCATCCAGAAGTAGATTTCCAAGACCTAGCAATGAGATTTATGGATATAAGAAAAAGAGTGTATACTTTCCCTAAAATGGGTGAAAAAGCTAGTTTTGTAGCTATACCAACATCAGCAGGTACTGGTTCAGAAGTAACTCCATTTGCAGTTATAACTGACCAAGATACAGGGGTGAAATATCCATTAGCAGATTATGAGTTGATGCCAAATATGGCTATAGTTGATGCTGATATGATGATGAATATGCCAAAAGGATTAACTTCTGCTTCTGGTATTGATGCTTTAACTCATGCACTAGAAGCATATGTATCTATGCTTGCAACTGACTATACAAATGGTCTAGCTTTACAAGCCATTAAGAGCATATTTGAATATCTTCCACGTGCATACGATAATGGAGCAAAAGACTCAGAAGCAAGAGAAAAAATGGCAAATGCTTCTACAATGGCGGGAATGGCTTTTGCAAATGCATTTTTAGGTGTTTGTCACTCTATGGCTCACAAGTTAGGTGCTTTCCATCATGTACCACATGGTGTTGCAAATGCTCTTTTAATAACAGGTGTTATGAAATTTAATTCTTCTAATGCACCAAAGAAAATGGGAGCTTTCTCTCAATATAAGTATCCAGAGGCATTAAAGAGATACGCTGAAATAGCTTCATTCTTAGGATTAAAAGGAAATTCTGATGAAGAAAAATTCCAAAGTTTATTGATAGCTATTGAAGATTTAAAGAGTAAAGTTGGTATTCCTAAAACTATAAAAGAATTTGGGGTTGAGGAATCTAAATTTATAGATTCACTAGATGAAATGGTGATTCAAGCATTTGATGACCAATGTACAGGTGCGAATCCAAGATATCCTCTTATGAATGAAATAAAAGAAATGTATCTAAATTCATATTATGGAAAATAAATTTACTACAAAACTTACTATAAAATAAATAAACTAAAACCCTATATACATGAGATATATAATCTCATGTATATAGGGTTTTTTATTTGAAAAAATATAAATAGTTTTAAAACTTTAATTCAAAATTTAATTAAAGAATGTTATTATAATAATTAGAATGAATCTATATGTAATATTTAGATATATTTGTATGTAAGATAAGTAATAAATTTGTATTAAAAAAGATATAAATAGGGATATAAAGTGTTGACTAATTAAGGGAGGGGTAAGATGACTAAAAGAAATAAAAGTGTTACATTAATTATAATTCTCTTATTGGCATCATTATTTCTGATATTAGGATATCTATATATAGAAGATACAAGAAATCTTCTTATATCAGAGGCAGAAGTACATATAAAAGAAGTTGCAATACAAGGTTCTCAATTAGCACAAAGACAAATTGAAAAAGATTTAGATATTTTAAATATTTTTTCAAGTTATTATACTTCAAATCCAAACATGTCTAATGAAGAAAAAATAAAAAAGCTTTTAGATGAAATGGAAAACCAAAAATTTTATACTATGGCAATTGTTGATATAAATGGGAATACAGAAAATACTAAGGGTAATAAGTTTTCTGTTAAAGATAGAGAATTCTTTAAAAATTCAATTAATGGTAAAGAGTATGTTTCAAGTCCATATGTTGATGAAGTAAATAAGTCTGTAAAAAAGATTGCTATCTCAGTACCAATATTAAATAATGATAAAGTAGTTGGAGTTTTATATTGTACTTATGATGTCAATACTCTAATGAAACTTATAAATGTATCTTTTTATGAAAATAATAGTATATCTTATGTTGTAAAAAATAATGGGGCAGTTATACTTCATCCTCAACAAGATAGATTGTCAAAGAATATTTATGAATTGTTAAAACAGGATAATGACATTAAAGATGTAAATCAATTAAAAAAACAATTAGAAGAAAATAAAATAGGTGCAGCAATTTTAAATATGTCAAGAGAAAGACGATACCTAGGATATGCTACTATGGATAATGGGAAGAGCAAAGATAATTATATAAATGATTGGAACTTGATTTTTTCAATTCCAGAAAGTGTTATATTTCGTAATTCTGAGCAAATTATTAAGAGAGCTGTATATGCAGTGTTATTGATTATATTTGTGTTTATTGCAATTATTTTTTATATAATGTACATAAAAAAATCTAATGAAAAAGAAATATTGAGGTTAGCATATGAAGATAGAGTTACACATATAGGAAATCAAAATAAATTTTATAGAGAATGTAGTAAGTGTCTTTTAAATAAACCATCTTTAAATTATATTATAGTATATTTTGATATTGATAATTTTAAAATGATTAATGATACTTTTGGATATGAATTTGGTGATAATCTATTAATTACTATAGCAAGAGCTTTAAAAGAGGAATTAACAGAAGGTGAAATATATGCACGCCTTTCAAGTGATTATTTTGCTATTTTCTGTGAATATAAAAATGGAAGAAATAAAATTATAAAAAAACTTGATAGTATACGAAATAATATTGAAAATAATCTAAATACAGTATTTGAAATTTCTCTTTGTGTGGGTATTTACTTCGTAGAAGAAGGAGAAGTAGATGCTCAAAAGGCTGTAAATAAAGCTAATATGGCGAGGTCTGTTGCCAAAGGTAAAAATATAAACTATGCTATTTATAACGAAGATGTTAGAAATAAGCTTAGTGAGGAATCTATAATTTTAGATGATATAAAGACAGCATTAGTAAAGAATCAATTTGAAGTTTATTATCAACCTAAGTTTTCACTTGTAAATGGTGATATGATAGGAAGTGAAGCACTGATAAGATGGAATCATCCTGAACATGGTTTTATAAGTCCAGCTATATTTATTCCAATAGCAGAAAAAAGTCAATTGATTTTAAAAATAGGTAGATTTGTATTTGAAAGAGTCTGTATCGATTTATCTAAATGGGAAAAACAAGGTAAAAAATTAGTACCAGTTTCAGTAAATTTATCTAGAGTTGAGTTATATCAACCAGATATTGTAAAGTTTATCAATAGGACTATCCAAACATATAACATCCATTCAAATTTAATTGAATTGGAGATAACAGAAACTGTAGCTATTAATGAATTAAATATACTAAAGAGTGTTTTAAATGAATTAAGAAAGTATGGCTTTTCAATTTCTATGGATGATTTTGGGACAGGCTATTCTTCTATTAGTTGTTTAAGGGACATGCCAATTGATGTATTAAAATTAGATAAGTCTTTTCTTAATGGTATTGAAAATGATGAGAAAAGTCGTAATATAGCAAAGTCTATAGTATCTCTAGCAAAATCATTGGATTTAGTTGTAATTATAGAAGGGGTTGAGAGTAAGAAACAGGCTGAATTAATGAAACAATTTGGCTGTGATTTAGTTCAGGGATTTTATTTTGCAAGACCAATGCCAGTTCAAAATTTTATGGAATTACTCTAAGAATAAAATTTAATTTTTTATATAAAACACTATTATATATGCTTGTATTTAATAAATGCTTGCTA
This sequence comes from Clostridioides sp. ZZV15-6388, assembly GCF_020657755.1. Lineage (NCBI taxonomy): Bacteria > Bacillati > Bacillota > Clostridia > Peptostreptococcales > Peptostreptococcaceae > Clostridioides > Clostridioides sp. ZZV15-6388. The sequence continues at coordinate 71,873 of NZ_JAGWCU010000009.1, forward strand.
GATAATTAGTGTTTTTTATTTTGTAAGATTTATATATGAAGAAAGTAATTATCTTTTACAAAAAATCTGTTAAAAATGAATTATTTTAAATATAAATATGTTATTAACAAAAGAATAGTACTATAATGTATAGATGATAAAAAATTTAACTAAAAATTTAATGTATAGGAGTTGTTTGAGTATGATAGATATAAGCATTGATAAAAAACTTAAGGACAGATGGCCTGATGCAAAGTTAGGATGTATCCAAGCAAAAGTAGTAGTAAATAAAAGCTCAGAAAAGTTAATAAATGGGATAAATGAGTTTTGTGATATTTTAAATCAAAAGCTAGAAATTGAAGATATTACTAAATTGGATAAGATTAAAGATGCAAGAGATGCATATAAAGAGCTTGGAAAAAATCCAAGTAGATATAGAACGTCTTCAGAAGCATTAGTTAGAAGAATTGTTCAGGGGAAAGGTCTATATACAATAAATAATATAGTTGAAATAAATAATCTAATATCTATAAAATCACTATATCCAGTTGGTACATATAATATAGGTAAATTACATTCACCAATATGTTTTACTGTAGGTGATGAAGGCGAGCAGTATAAAGGTATTGGAAAAGAGTTGATAAATATAGAAAATCTACCTATACTATCTGATTCATTAGGTAAATTTGGAAGTCCAACTAGTGATTCTGAGAGAGCTATGATAACAACAGATGTAAATGAAATACTAATTTGTATATTTTCATTTAGTCCAGAATCAGATATTGAAGAGTATTTTGGATACGCTACGGATTTACTTAAAGAATACGCAGATGGGAAGGACATAGAAACTAAAATAATTAAATAATAATTATATAAAATGTATATAACAACGTTATGTTAAGTTGGATACTAATATATAAGAATAAATCAAAAAAGGAAACTAACAATATATTAGTTTCCTTTTTTGAAAATAGTAGTTTAATGTAACAAAAATAGACAGATAGCCACACTGAAACTTAAAAGTATGGTAATATATTATGTAGCAGAGGTTATGTTTAAGGGATTTTGAAAGGAGGTATTAACAATAAGCATTTTATCTGAAAGATAAAGTAGTATCATGTAAATAACTCTATCTTCAAAAATATAAATTAATAATATAATAGTTTGGGTATATAGAAGAAATAAGGTTTTTTAAAAACTAGTAAAGTACATAGGTAATTATAATGAAGAAAGGATTTAGTTATGATTGAAGGAAAAGAAGCAAAACAAGAAAGTGGGCAAAAAAATCTAAAAGTTAAGATAGCTATAGTAGTAGGTGTTTTGATTGTAGCTTATATAGGGATGGCAATCTTTTTTAGAAATCATTTTTACTTTGGTACTACTATTAATGGTGTGAAAGCATCAGGAAAGACAGTTGAACAAGTAAATGATTTATTAACATCAAGTACTAATTCTTATACTTTAAGTCTAGAGGAAAGAAACAATAAAAAAGAACAAATAAAATCAAAAGATATAGACTTAAAGTTTACACCAGATGATAAGGTTCAAAAAATAAAAAATAACCAAAGTGCATTTGGGTGGATTGGTGGAATATTTAAATCTAAAGAGTATAATAATATGGTAACTCTTTCATATGATAAAGATTTACTAGAAAAAAGGTTTAATGCTTTATCTTGTTTTGATAGTAAAAATGTTGTAGAGCCTAAGAGTGCATACCCTAAGTATGATAGCAGTAAAAATGCTTATGCTATAGTACCAGAGGTACTTGGAAACAAAGTAAAAAAAGATGATTTTTATAAACTAGTACAAAAATCAATTAATTCTGGTGTTACTTCTGTTTCTTTAGAGGAAAGTAAAATATATGAAGCTCCAAACAATACAAAGGATTCAGAAAAGTTAAAAGAAGCTATTAAGACATTAGATAAATATGTTAGTGTAGTTGTTACATATGATTTTAGTGACCGTAAGGAAACTTTAGACGGTTCTGAGATTAATAAGTGGTTAAAAGTAGACTCAGAAAAAAATTATGACATAACTTTCGATAATGATGTGATGGTAGAGTACACAAGAGGATTAAGCAAAAAATATAGTACTTTTGGAGATTCAAGACCATTTAAAACTGCAACTGGGAAAGAGATTACTATTTCAGGTGGAATTTATGGATGGTTGATAGATAAAAAGAAAGAAGCTGAAGCTTTAGTTGATGTTGTAAAAGCTGGGAAAAATGTTACAAGAGAACCTATCTACATACAAAAAGCTGTATCTCGTAATAAAGATGATATTGGTAATACCTATGTTGAGATTAGTCTTTCTGGCCAACACATGTGGTTCTTTAAAAATGGAGAAATGCTTGTATCAACAGATGTTGTAACAGGAAGTTTAGCTAGGGGATTTGCTACACCATCAGGTATATATCCTCTTAACTATAAAGCTAGAAATGTTTCTTTAACTGGTCAAGGCTATAGTTCACCTGTAAGTTATTGGCTTCCATTTAATGGAAATATAGGAATTCATGATGCTACTTGGAGAAGTTCTTTTGGTGGAGGTATATATAGATCTTCAGGTTCACATGGATGTGTAAATACACCTTTTTCTAAGGCAAAGAAAATATATGAAAATATAGAACCAGGTACACCAATTATTTTATACTAGTAAATGTACTGTTTATAACGATTAAGTGAAGTCATCTTAGTTTTTTTTAGATGGCTTCTTTTTTATATAGAAAGGAATGTATATAATGAATGAAAAATTAATTAAAATTTTAGATGAAGCAAAGAAAGATTCAGAGTTTAAGAAAGAGATTATGGAAACAAGAAAACAACGTGATGTTATGGATTCATTTTGTAAAGTAGTTACATCTAGAGGATATGATATAACCATAGGTGAACTTTTTTCTATAGGAGAAGAATATACATCCAATCTTCTAAAAAGCGTAAATGGAGGAGCTGCATATCCTATTGAAGATTGGAGTGATTGGTTCGAGGACTTTTTCATCATGTTGGCGAATATATAATATATAAACTAATTAGTTATATTATCTATTTAAAGTTAAGAAAATAATTGAGAGATTAAAATATTTAAAAATAAGTGTAAATTTTATCAATCTTAAAAAAGGATTAACTTATCTCTAATAAATTTAAAAAAATTTAAACTAAAATAAGCTGACAAAAATCGATATAAACTAATGATTTATAAAAGTTAGATGGAAAAATATAAGATATTTCTAAAAATTCAAAAAAAACAATAAGCTTTATCCTCTTAGGTGTTGAAAAAAAAGATAAAAATAATTTATATGGAATAAATAAAATCATACGTAAAAAAAAATTGAAATAGAAATTAAAAATGTCGATAAAACGTTAATTTCAAAACAAAATAACGCTATTGACAAACTATATTGCTTTAAATTATAATTATTGAAAATAATGATATTTAAAAATCATACTCATGTCATAGTCTAAAAGTAAGTCAAAAAAGAATATAAGTCTAAGCAAGTACTACTCTAAAATGTATTTTATTAAAAAATAAATGTTGAAAAAAATTAATTATTATATAAAAATGCTGTTTATACTTTAACAATGAGGTAGTAATCTAATTAGAATAAAAAACTCTAATTAGTTATATACATAGTAAAAAGGTAAGAGAGGTGATTTGGATGGCTTTTGAAATAATAAAAAGCATTGTTGAGGCAGAGCAGACAGCAGACAGTATTAAAGTAAAAGCTGTTACTGATGCAGAGTCTATCAGAGCTGATGCTGTAAACGAATGTGAAAGCATCTTGGCTGATGTAAAAAAGCAAGCAAAGCTTATGGAAGAAACTCTTGTTGAGAAGGCAGTCACCGACAGTAAAGCAGAGGTTGATAAAATCTTGGCAGATGCTAAAAGTGAATGTCTGAAAATTGAAAAAACTGCGACAGAAAGACGAAGTAAGGCAATCGAAGCGGTTATTGGAAAGGTAGTGAGATAATATGGCAATAGTTAATATGAACAAGATATCTATTGTTGGCTTAGAAGCTCAAAAAAGCCAAATTTTAAAGCTACTTATGAACCGTGGATTTGTTCAAATTGATGATAGTGCCTTTCTTACTGAAATGGATGAGTTAAAAAATCATCTTACAAAAGATGGTGAGGAGTCAGAGGTTATAATGCTAGAACAGAAGATGGCACATGTGAATCAAGCGATTGACATTGTTTCTTCACTAGTGAAACAAAAAAAAGCTATGTTTGCACCAAAAAGAGAATTTAACAAAATTGACAGTGAAAAAGAAGAGGAAATTTATGCTGAAGTTTTGGAGTTAAATAATCTAAATAAAGAGATAGGTACAATAAGGAGTAACATAAATTTATTAAATAATAATAAAAGTATGTTAGAGCCATGGGTAAACTTTGATGTTCCTTTTGAAAAGATGGAAACTAAGTATACAAAAACTATTCTAGGAACGATACCCACAAACGCAAATATTGATGCTTTAAGAGTTAGACTAGAGGATGAAGTGCCAGAAAGTGTTCTTGGAATTATTGACTCTGACAAGTTAATGAACTATGTTTATTTAATTACTTTAAAAGAAACTTTTGATAATGCTACAGAAGTTCTTAAAGAATTTAATTTTTCAATAGTTACATTACCAAGTGAGGAAGGAACACCATCACAAGCTATCAAGAAATACAATGAAATGATAATTAGACAGGAAAACGTTTCTAAAAATAAGACAGAAGAAATCAAAAATCATGGAAATAATATACACATGCTTGAAAATCTATATGATTTTTACACTATAGAAAGAGACCAGAAAAAGATTATAGAGAGACTTGTAAAAACAAAAACAACATTCTGTCTTAATGGTTGGTTACCAAGTAAAAGTGCCAGTGAGCTAATTAATGAAATCACAGAAAAGTTTGATTGTTGTGTTCAAACAGAGGAAGGAAATAAAGAAGAAGGTTTCCCAATTCTACTTGAAAACAATAAACTTGTAACACCTTTTGAAAGTGTAACAAACATGTACAGTTGTCCAAGCACAAAAGATATTGACCCAAATACAATTATGACTTTCTTTTATGTTATATTCTTTGGAATGATGCTAAGTGATGCTGCATATGGGATAATAATTGCCCTAGTTTGTGGATTTATTATATACAAATCAAAGATGAAAAAGGGTGAAGGAAATTTAATTAAACTTATTGGTATTTGTGGAGTTTCAACTACTATATGGGGTCTTATATTCGGGGGTATTTTGGGGGATTTAATTCCTATAAAAGCTTTAATTAATCCTTTAGAGGATGTTATGGTACTTATGGGGATGTCATTACTGTTCGGTATTATCCATATATATGTAGGTTTAGGAATTAAAGCATATACACTAATAAGAGATGGAAAGGTCATAGATGCAATTTGTGACGTAGGATTTTGGTATTTATGTATAACAGGGGTATGTCTACTTATAATACCTTTTGTTGCAGGAGATATAGGCGTATTTTCTGAAGTAGGAAAATATTTAGCAATTATAGGTGCTATAGGTCTTGTTCTTACTCAAGGGAGAAGCTTTAAAGGAGTACCTGTTAAGCTTTTTAAAGGATTTTCAAGTCTTTATGGTATAACAAGTTATTTTGCTGATATATTATCTTATACAAGAATTATGGCTCTTTGTCTAACAACAGGAGTTATAGGGCAGGTTATCAATCTTTTAGGGGCTATAGCTGGTCCAATATTTGCAGTTGTAATTGGTGTTGTAGGACACACAATAAACCTTCTTATAAATGCACTAGGTGCATATGTTCATACAAGTAGGTTACAGTATGTAGAATTTTTCAATAAGTTTTATGAAGGCGGAGGAGTTCCTTTTGTTCCGTTTAAGTATAAAACAAAATATACAAGCATTAATAAAAAGGAGATGTAAATATGGAATTTTTAAACGCGTTAGGAAATGGTCAATTTTTGGCAATATCAGGAGCTGCTATAGCAGCGTTATTTGCAGGTATGGGTTCTGCTAAAGGTACTTCAATAGCAGGGCAAGCCGCAGCAGGTGTTGTAACAGAAGACCCTAGTAAATTCGGTCAACTTCTAGTTTTACAACTTCTTCCTGGTACACAAGGTCTATATGGATTTATCATAGCTTTCCTTATTTTATCAAAAGCAGGAATTATTGGTGGAGATGCGATACCAACATCAGCTCAAGGTTTACAACTTCTTATGGCGGGGCTTCCAATTGGTCTAGTTGGTTTAGTATCAGGTATTGCACAAGGTAAGGCAGCAGCAGCAGGGGTTGGAATAGTTGCTAAAAGACCTGAAGAACTTGGTAAAGCTATAACATTTGCAGCGATAGTTGAAACATATGCTCTTTTAGGACTACTTGTTTCTTTCTTAGCTTACAATGGAATTGCAATTGGATAATTATAGAATATAATTCATAAGTAAAAAAAATGAAAAGGAGGAAGCACTCCTATGGGTAATGAACAAAAAATGATTGACAGAATTATAGCTGATGCCAAGCAAGAGGCGCAAGAAATATTGGATAAAGCTAAAATTGAAACAGATGCAAAGATAAGCTCAGCTAATGAAAAAGCTGAAAAGGAAATGGCTTCCTATACAAAGCTTGCAGAGGCAGAAGCAGAAAAAGCAGCTTCTAAAGAAATATCAGGAGCTTATATGGAGGCGAAGAAACAAATATTATCAAAGAAACAACAGATTTTAGAAGAAGTAATTTTAGAAGCTAAAAATAAACTTCTAAATCTTAAAGATAGTGAATATGAAAAAATTATATTAAATATGATTGAAAAAGCGAATTGTACAGATGGTTCTGAGATAGTATTATCTAAAAAAGATAGAAAAACATTAAAAGATGTATTATCTAAAAAAGACATCAAAGTGTCTGATGAAACTAGAGATATTACTGGAGGTTTCATAGTTAAAAAAGGTGATATTGAGTATAATTATTCGTTTGAAGCTATAATTGCAGTAGAGCATGAAGATATTGAGCAAATTGCAGCAGAAATTTTGTTTAATTAAGGAGGGGGGTTAAAAAATGGCAGAAGAAAAAACTTATCCCTATGCCGTGGCACGAATAAGAGTGCTTGAAAAACAGCTTCTTAACAGACAAATGTTTATTCAAATGGCAGAAGCTAAAAGCCCTGAAGACTCTTTAAGAATTATAGCAGAAGCAGGTTATACGGATTCGTCAAACAATAATGTTCACAATTTTGAGAATGTTTTGACTCAAGAATTATCTAAAACATATGAAATTCTTAAAGGTCTAGCCCCTGAAGAAAAATTTGTTGATGTATTCCTTTATAAAAATGATTATCATAACTTAAAAGTTTTGATTAAAGAAGAAATCTCTGGTGTAGATGGCGAAAAGTACTTAATTGATGGAGGTACAATTCCACTTGCTAAGCTTAAAGAATCTTTAGCAAATCGTAGTTTTAGTGATTTACCTAAGATAATGGCAGGAGCAATAACAGATGCATTTGAGATTTATAGTAAAACACAAAATGGTCAAATGGTTGATATTGTTTTAGATAAAGCAACTTTTTCAAGTATGAAAGAGACAGCTACAGAAAGCCAAAATAAATTTGTAATAGATTATGTTATGAAAGTTTGTGATTTAACAAATCTAAAGAGTTTTATAAGAGTTAAAAATATGAAGAAAGATTTTGATATGTTTATGAATGTGTTTGTTTCAGGTGGTTCACTTGATAAAGAAAAATTCTTAGAAGCTTTTTCTTCAGACACTCCAGCATCATGTTTTAAATCTACTTCTTACTCTGATGTCTGTAAAAATGGTATGGATAGTGGATTTACTGTCTTTGAAAAACTTTGTGATGATTATCTTATGGAATATGTTAGAGACGCAAAATTTAAACCTCTTACACTAGAACCGCTAATTGCATATTTATATGCTAAAGAATCAGAAATAAAAACAATTAGGATTATTATGACTAGTAAGCTTAATAATATAGACGCAGATACTATAAAAGAAAGGCTAAGGGATGCTTATGTATAAAGTAGGAGTAGTTGGAGATAAAGATAGCATCATGGGATTTTTAGCTCTTGGAATAGATATCTTCCCAGCCTATGATAGTGACGAAATTAAAAAAAGTATACATAAGTTGGTTGAAGATGAATATGCGATAATTTATATTACAGAACAGGCGTCATTGCTTGCAAAAGAATCAATAGCAAAATACAAAGACTATCAACTTCCTGCTATTATAGTTATTCCAGGTATTGGAGGAAGTATGGGATTAGGTATGAATGAAGTAAGAGAATCTAGTAAACGTGCTATAGGTGCAGATATATTATTTAAAGAATAGATGCAAATTGAATAAGAGACAATCTCAAATTTTGTTAATGCTAAAAAAATGTATTGATAAAATATAGGAGGGAATATTTAAATTTTGATAAAGTATATGATTGCAGGTGAGAGAATATGAAAACAGGCACAATTGTAAAGGTGTCAGGACCGCTTGTCGTAGCGGAGGGCATGAGAGATGCGAATATGTTTGACGTCGTAAGAGTTTCTGATAAACATCTTATAGGCGAGATTATTGAAATGCATGGAGATAAGGCTTCTATACAGGTTTATGAGGAAACTTCTGGTCTAGGACCAGGAGAAGAAGTGGTTTCTCTTGGAATGCCTATGAGTGTTGAGCTTGGGCCAGGTCTTATTTCAACTATTTATGATGGTATTCAACGTCCACTTGAAAAAATGTATGAGATTTCAGGTACTAATATAACTAAAGGTGTTGAAGTATCTTCACTTGATAGAACAATTAAATGGGAATTCAAACCTAAAAAGTCTGCTGGTGATAAAGTAGTAGCAGGAGATATAATTGGGGTAGTTCAAGAAACTGCTGTAGTGGAATGTAAGATTATGGTTCCTTATGGAGTAAAAGGTACTATAAAAGAAATATATTCTGGAGAATTTACTGTTGAGGATACAGTTTGTGTTATCACAGATGAAAAAGGTAATGATATAGCTGTAACTATGATGCAAAAGTGGCCAGTTAGAAAAGAAAGACCATATAGGGAAAAGAAAACACCAGATTCACTTCTTGTTACAGGTCAAAGAGTTATAGATACATTTTTCCCAATTACAAAAGGTGGTGTAGCAGCTATTCCAGGGCCTTTTGGAAGTGGAAAAACTGTTACACAGCATCAGCTTGCTAAATGGGCAGATGCAGATATAGTTGTATATATAGGATGTGGAGAACGTGGAAATGAAATGACAGATGTTCTTCTTGAATTCCCTGAACTAAAAGACCCAAGAACAGGCGAGTCACTTATGCAAAGAACAGTACTTATAGCCAATACATCAGATATGCCAGTTGCTGCACGTGAGGCCTCTATATACACTGGTATTACAATAGCTGAATATTTTAGAGATATGGGATACAGTGTTGCACTTATGGCAGACTCTACATCAAGATGGGCAGAGGCTCTTAGAGAGATGAGTGGTCGTTTGGAAGAGATGCCAGGTGAAGAAGGTTACCCAGCGTATTTAGGTTCGCGTCTTGCTCAATTCTATGAGAGAGCAGGAAAAGTAAACTGTCTAGGTATGGATGACAGAGAAGGAACTCTTACAGCAATTGGTGCTGTTTCTCCTCCTGGTGGTGATACATCAGAACCTGTCAGCCAAGCAACACTTCGTATAGTAAAAGTATTCTGGGGACTTGATGCTTCATTAGCATACAAACGTCACTTCCCAGCAATTAACTGGTTAACAAGTTATTCACTTTATCAGGAGAAAGTTGATGTATGGGCAGATAAAAATGTAAATGATAATTTCTCAGCTCAAAGAGCTCAAGCTATGAAACTTTTGCAAGTTGAATCTGAGCTTCAAGAGATAGTTCAATTGGTTGGTGTTGACTCACTTTCAGATGGAGATAGATTGATATTAGAAGTTACTCGTTCTATAAGAGAGGACTTCCTTCATCAAAACTCTTTCCATGAAGTTGATACTTACACATCACTTCATAAACAATATAGAATGATGGGGCTTATTCTAAAATTCTATAAGTCAGCACAAGATGCTATTAAGCAAAATGTTACTATAAATGATATTATCAAGCTTTCAGTTCTTGAAAAGATTGGTCGTGCTAAGTATGTAGAAGAAGATAAACTAGATGCTGCTTACGATGCAATTGAAGATGAAATAGACAACGAGCTTGCTGACCTTATTAAAAAGAGGGGGGCTGAAGAACTATGATAAAGGAATATAAGTCAATACAAGAGGTAGCCGGTCCTCTTATGCTAATAAACGGCGTAGAAGGTGTAAAATTTGATGAACTTGGAGAAATTGAGCTTTCAAGTGGAGAAATTCGTCGTTGTAAAGTTCTAGAAGTAAATGAAGATACTGCACTTGTCCAACTTTTTGAAAGTTCAACAGGTATAAACCTTGCTGAAAGTAAAGTACGTTTTTTAGGAAAGAGTCTTGATTTTGGAGTTTCACCAGACATATTAGGTCGTGTTTTTAGTGGGATGGGTAAACCTATTGATGGTGGACCAGAAATTATACCAGATAAGAGACTTGATATAAATGGTGCACCTATAAATCCAGCAGCGCGTGATTATCCAGCTGAGTTTATACAGACTGGTGTTTCTGCAATAGACGGACTTAATACCTTGGTTAGAGGGCAAAAACTTCCTATATTCTCAGGTTCTGGTTTGCCACATGCTAATCTTGCAGTTCAAATTGCAAGACAAGCAAAAGTTCGTGGAACTGACTCTAAGTTTGCCGTTGTATTTGCAGCTGTTGGTATAACTTTTGAAGATGCAGATTTCTTCATAAGTGATTTTAAAGCAACTGGTGCAATTGACCGTTCTGTGGTATTTGTAAACCTTGCAAATGACCCAGCAGTAGAGCGTGTATCTACACCTAGAATGGCACTTACAGCAGCAGAATACCTTGCTTTTGAGCAAGATATGCATGTACTTGTTATAATAACAGATATTACAAACTATGCAGAAGCATTACGTGAAGTTTCTGCAGCTAAAAAAGAAGTTCCAGGACGTCGTGGATATCCAGGTTATCTTTATACTGACCTTGCTACAATGTATGAAAGAGCAGGAAAAATGAAAGGGCATGAAGGGTCTATAACAATGATTCCAATACTTACAATGCCTGAGGATGATAAAACACATCCAATTCCTGACCTTACAGGATACATTACAGAAGGACAAATTATACTTAACCGTGAACTTTACAAAAAAGATATACAGCCTCCTATAGATGTTTTACCATCACTTTCTCGTCTTAAAGATAAGGGGATTGGTAAAGGTAAGACTCGTGAGGACCATGCAGATACAATGAACCAGCTTTTTGCAGCATACTCAAGAGGTAAAGATGCAAAAGAACTTATGGCAATACTGGGTGAATCTGCACTTTCTGAAATTGATTTAATGTATGCAAAATTTGCAGATGAATTTGAGAAAGAATACGTTTCACAAGGGTTTAGAACTGACAGAACTATTGAGCAGACATTAGAAATTGGATGGAAGCTTCTTAGTATGCTACCAAAAAGTGAACTTAAACGTATTCGTGATGAATATTTTGAAAAATATATGCCTAAGGAGTGATATCTGTGGCTAGATTAAATATAAATCCAACACGTATGGAAATGACTAGACTTAAGAAACTCCTTAAAACTGCAACAAGAGGTCATAAGCTTCTTAAAGATAAGCTTGATGAACTTATGAAACAATTTCTTGAAATTGTAAGAGAAAATAAGCGATTACGTGAAGAAGCAGAAAATGCTCTTGATGCTGCTTATAAAAATTTTATAATTGCAAGGGCAGTTATGAGTCAGGAGTATCTAGGTTCAGCACTTATGATGCCAAAACAATCTGTTTCTGTAGGTGTTTCTACAAGAAATATAATGAGTGTTGATGTTCCTGTGTTTGACTTTAAAACTGAAAACAATCAAAGTGATATTTATCCTTATGGTCTTGCTTTTACATCAGGGGAATTAGATTCTGCTATGGAAGCATTTTCAGATGCAATGGAACCACTTTTAAGACTTGCAGAAAGTGAAAAAAGTGCACAGCTTCTTGCACAAGAGATAGAAAAGACACGTAGACGTGTTAATGCTCTTGAAAATGTAATGATACCAAATTACATTGAAACTATTAAGTATATTGCTATGAAGCTTGAAGAAAATGAGAGAGCAAGTACTACTAGACTTATGAAGGTTAAGGATATGGTGCTTAAAAAAGCACTTGAAGAAAAAAAGAAAAATGATTTAGTTGGATAATTAAATACTTATAAAAAATAAGCCTAACGTCCTAGTTTATAGGAGTTAGGCTTATTTTGTACAATATTTCAACACTCCTGATGTAAAAGTTATGTATATTCTACCTTGTATATAAAAAAACTTCAAATAAAATCATACTCGTATGGGTAAAAGGGTGTTTTTTATAAGAAGTTTTATGAAGATATAAGGGTCTATATGCATAGAATTTTGTAAAAAAATAATAAATTTAACAAAAATTTCTAAAAATTAACGAATTGTTAATTTATACTTAACTTCATATTAACATATTAGGTGTATTATATAAACATAAACAAAAACAATAAAAAACAATTAAAAAAAGATAAAAACACAAAAAAGGGGGAAGATATGAAAGAATTTATATTTACTTGTCTGTGTATTGTAGTAATTGCATTTATGACAAGTTGCATATCAACAACACCACAAACTACTCAAGGAAAAGGAAATAATAAACTTACAATATATGCAGCATTAGAAGAAGAGCAAATATCTTACTATATGGAAGGATTTAGAGAAGAGTATCCTAATATTGATGTAGAAATAGTGATGGATTCTCATGGTGTAATAGCTTCAAAATTATTAGTAGAAAAGGATAATCCACAAGCAGATGTTATATGGGGATTATCAGCAATGAACATGATAGAACTAAAAGAAGATGGGGCACTTGAAGCATATAAGCCTAAAAACTATGACAAGGTAGATAAGAGATTTAAGGATACTGGAAAAAATGTATCATGGGTAGGTATGAGTGTACCAGAGACAGCAATAGTAGTTAATTATAAAGAACTTGAAAAATTAGGGCTGGATGTTCCAAAAGGATATAATGATTTAATAAAACCAGAGTACAAAGGTCTTATAACAATGCCAAATCCAGCATCATCTGGTACAGGTTATCTTACAGTATCAGGACTTATCCAAATGATGGGTGAAAAAGAAGCTTATAATTATATGGATAAACTACATAAGAATATAGCTACATATACACATTCAGGTTCAAAACCTGCAAAACTAGCTGGTTCAGGAGAATACCCAATAGGCATTACACTTGGATATAGAGCTACACAGCAATTGTCTAGTGGAGAACCTATAGAAGTAGTATTTCCAAAAGAAGGTTCAGGTTGGGATTTAGAAGCAAATGCTTTGATTAAGAAAGATAATATAAAAAAAGAAGCAAAATTGTTTTTAGATTGGGCAATAGGTGATTCAGCTATGGACAGATATGCACATGAAGTAGCAGTGACTTCTATAAAGACAGATAATACTGTACCAAAAGGTTACTCTAAACGTCCATTAGAACAGTTGATTAAAGAAGTTGATTTAAACTCTGCATCAAAAAATAGAAGTGCAGTGTTAAAAACTTGGGAATCAAAATATGGTTCAAAATCTGAAAGTAAGTAAAAGTTAAATGGATTTTTTAATAAAAATAGAGAAAAAAACTTATAAGAAAAATTAAAAAACAAAATTAAAAAAACAAATATAATTGTATAAGGGGAGATTAGATATGAGTTACTTAAAAATAAATAATGTGTTCAAGAGTTATGACCAAAAAAGAGTGTTAAATAATATTAGTTTAGATATTGAAGAAGGTGAATTTCTATGTTTACTTGGGCCTAGTGGATGTGGAAAAACTACATTACTTAGAATAATAGCAGGGCTTGAAGATGTAAATAGTGGAGCTATAATTCTTCAAGATAAAGATATCACAGATTTAGAGCCATCAAAGAGAGGTTTTGGGATAGTATTTCAATCATATGCATTATTTCCAAATATGACAGCATATAACAATATAGCTTTTCCGCTTAAAGAAAGAAAGGTACCAAAAGAAAAGATAGATAAGAAGGTTAGAGAAGTGCTTGAAACAGTTGGATTGAGTAATGAAGCTCATAAGTATCCTAAAGCATTGTCAGGAGGTCAACAACAGAGAATTGCAATAGCAAGAGCATTAGCACTTGAACCAAAGTTTTTACTTTTAGATGAGCCAATGTCTGCACTTGATGCAAAGGTTAGACACAAACTTAGAATGGATATTAAAAAGTTACAGAAAGAATTAAATATAACAACAATAATGGTAACACATGACCAGGAAGAAGCTATAACTATGGCAGACAAAATTGCAATCTTAAATGGTGGTGACATAATGCAGATAGGGACTCCAGAAGAAATATATCAAAATCCTCAAAACCTATTTACAGCTCAATTTATAAGAGATACAAACTGTTTTGATAGAGGAGATTCTATATTAACTGTAAGACCAGAATATGTTCAAATAGAAAAGTCAACAAAAGAAAATTATCATGGAACAATATCTAATATAGAATTTAGAGGGAATCTATTGAGAGTGGAAATAAAAGATAAATTAAATGAAAACTTTATAATAAGTGATGTTTCTATAAAAGAATGGGTTAATTTAAATTTAGTAGAAGGCGACTTTGTAAGTGTAAGTATAGATGAAAAATACTATTTAAAGTATCCAAAAGTTAAAGGAGCATAAATATATGAATAATAATGCTATAAGTTCTAAAAGTATAAATATTAAATCTAAAATGAATTTAGATATAAAAAAATGTATACTTACAGTATTAGTTATGTCTTTGGTAATATTTTTATTGGCACCCATAATCTATCTGTTTGTACAAGCATTTTTAGATAAAGATGGAGTTTTTGTTGGGTTACAAAATTTTAGAGAATATTTAGCTTCTGAAGCACTGTTAAATTCTCTGAAAAATACAATATTTGTATCTGTTATATCAACTATAATATCTTTAACGCTTGCACTAGTCTATGCATATGCACTAACAAGAACAAAGATTAAGTTTAAAGGACTTCTTAAATCTATAGCGATGTTTCCTATGTTTGCTCCTACAATGATGCACGCTATAGGTCTGGTATATTTATTTGGAAACCAAGGAGTAGTGACTAATTTACTTGGAATAAATATTCCGATATATGGTTCAATTGGAATAGTATTAGCACAAATTATATATGTATTTCCTCAATCATTTCAAATACTTTATATATCACTAAACTCAACTGACTATAGATTATATGAAGCTAGCAATGCTATGGGAATAAGCAAGATAAGAGAGTTTTTAAGTATAACGATACCTAGTATTAAGTACTCTTTAATAAGCTCAGCATTTGTATCCTTCACATTGTGCTTTACAGACTTTGGAGCTCCAAAAGTTATTGGAGGAGATTTCAATGTATTATCAATAGATGTATACAAGCAAATTATAGGGCAGCAAAATATGCCTATGGGAGCAACTGTATCAATATTACTTTTAATACCTGCAATAATATCTTTTATAGTAACTAAAAAAATCGAAAAAAATCAAAATTCATATATAAATTCAAAATCAATCCCATATAAGGTTAAATCTAATAAGTTAAGAGACAGTATGTTTGGAGTCATTGTAGGAATTATTGCATTTGGAATAATAGCTGTAATGTTGACTGTAATCTTATCTTCACTAATATCTGTTTGGCCATATGATTTAAGACTCACACTTGAACACTTTTCTATGAAAAGTAGTATTGATGGAATTAAGCCATTTATAAATTCAATAGAAATGTCATTACTGACAGCGATTCTTGGTACAAGTTTTGTTTTCTTATTTGCATATCTAAACGAAAAAACAGAAAAAGCTCCATATTTAAAGTCATTTGGATATTTTTTAAGTACATTGCCTATGGCATTACCAGGGTTAGTGTTAGGTATAGCTTATGTACTATTTTTTAATAAATTAGAGTTTAATTTGATGGATACAATATACATTAAAAACTTATTTAATGGATTGTATGGAACATTATTTATCATGATTATATGTAATGTAGTACACTTTTTCTCAGTGGCATTTATAACTGCAACTACAGCTATTAAGAAAGTAGACAAAGAATTAGACATGGTGGCAAAATCGATGGGAATAAATAGTGCATCAATTCTTAAGAATGTAACAATACCACTTTGTTTGCCAGCAGTTTTAGAAAATTTTATGTATTTTTTCTTAAATTCTATGGTAACAATATCAGCGCTAGTCTTTATATATACAGCAAGTTCGAAGGTTGCAGCTATATCAATTGTACAGTTGGATGATAAGGGAAGTACAGCACAAGCAGCAGCACTGGCTGTATTGATATTAATTACAAATGTACTAGTTAAAGTAATTCATGAATTTATAAAAAATCGTTTGGAAAAAAGAGCAAATTTTAATTAAAGAAGTTATTGTATAAAAATACACATATAAATAAGTCTATTCTTATAATTTATTGTTTATAGAATAGACTTTTTTATATAAATTTAAAATAAATATTAATCTTTTTTATTAGTTTTTCTTTTGTTATAATACATTTCAGAATCTGCACGATGGTATGTATCAAATAAAGAGGTATCTAAGTTTTCATCAAAGACAGCATATCCAATAGACATGGATAAATTTAATTCATTAGTAGAGTTTTCTTCAATTATTTTTAAGTTAATCTTATCGACAATACTATCTATTTCTTCACGATAGGAATCTTTCAAAATAATTATATACTCATCTCCACCAACACGATAAACTATATGCTTTTTATTTATTACATCTTGTATAATTTTACTTGCATTTTTGATGTATAAATCTCCTGTTTGATGGCCAAATTTATCATTGATTTTTTTAAGACCATCTAAATCTATTGACATTATAGAAATTGGTATTTTGAGATTTGAATTGTTTAAGTTATTCATATCTATTTCAAAAGCATTTCTATTTTTTAAGCCTGTTAGATAATCAGTATTGGCAAAATCAGTATATGTAGGATTAGATATACGTTTAAATAGGATTACTGCTACTAATGCGGATATTAAACAAGTTAATAAAGCTATAAAAGGAGTAACTATACTTATAAATCTAAAAGTATTGTATTGATGTTTTGCTTCAAATTCAATTCCCATTACTCCAACGACTTTACCGGCATCATTATGGATAGGAAAATACGATATAAATATGTGTCCCCAGGACGTTTTCTTTATTTTTTTAGGTAGCAATATATTATTATCTAGTGCTTTGTTAAGGTCACCCCAAATCTCTTTTTCTATCAAATCACCAGCATTTCTAAAATCACTTCTAGATGAATCTAAACCATCAACAACATATACCAAGGAGTTGTCTTTTGTTTTTTTTGCAGTGTATAGGTACATAACTCCAGTAGTATTTTTTACAGATTCCAATAGCACCTTAGCACTTTTATAAGACTCTTTTGAGTGGTCTTTTTCAGAATTAATTTCAATAAAGGTATCTTTATCAAGATTTTTTTCTACATATTTATATATATGTCTTGACCTCTCACTTAAAGTATAAATCATATCATTATAAGTGAGTGCATAATTAAAAAAATAAACACATGAAGAAGAAATTATTACAATAATTGCAGTAAGTATTGAAACTTGCATATCAACTCTATTGAATTTTTTATTTATTTCCATATCCCAAATTTTTTGTGAAAAAATGTTTCACAAAATCTCCTCATAATTAATGTATAGCTATAAATATTACCATAATATACATATATATTATCAAAATCATCTAAAAATTACAATCTATAATTTAGCTTAAATGATTCAAATACAAGGCTTTCTAGAATTACACTATACTTTAATAAATAAACATTATAATATCTTAATAGTATTTGTATTATAATTATTTTATTTGTCAATACCTGCTAATATATCACATACTATGTCAATTCTTTTAAATGGTGTAATGATATAATAACCATCTACATAAGGTTCAATTTCTTTTGCTATTTGAGTTGATATATTGATAGCAAGTTTAGTAGCTTCTTCCTTTGAAGCTTCTTTGTACATATCTATAATTTCTTGTGAGACAGTAATTCCTGAAATTTCATTATTCATAAAACAAGCATTTTTGTAACTTACTACAGGTATAATTCCACCTAATATCTTTGCAGGAAGTATTTCTTTAGCTTTTTTTAAGTTTAATAGAGCTTGTTCTGTTAAAACTGGTTGAGTTAAAAACATAGTAACCCCATTTTCTATTTTAATCTTAGCATGCTTAAGTTGAGAATCAAAGTTTGTTGCATTTATATTTAAAGCTCCAAATATATTAAATGGCGTATTAAAGGTATTTTCATTTAAAGTTTTTATGTAATTTGCTAGTATAGAGGAGTTGAAACTAAACATAGCTTTTATTTCATCTCTTTCAGCAGAAGGTATAGGGTCCCCAGTTACTACTAACACATTGTTTATGTTTTCAATATTTAATCCTAAAAGAAGAGCTTTTGTAGCATTAATGTTTCTATCCCTACATGTCATATGTGGTATAGGAGTGATGTCTAACTCTCTTTTTATTTTGCAAGCTAATAAACTACTATCAACTCTTGCTCTTGCTATAGGGCAGTCAGCAATTGTTATTGCATCAACTCCATAGTTTTTTAGTTTTTCAGCACTATTCATAAAAAAATCAATATCTGTATCAATAGGAGGGTCTAATTCAACTGCTATAATTTTTTTACCTACGTCAAGCTTTTCTAAGAGCTCGTTTTTTGTTACAGATTTAATTTTTTCTTTTGGAGAAATATCATTTTTTATGTCAACATTGCCTTTGTATGAAGAATTTATTATTTCAACAGTCTTTTTAATAAATTCAGGTGTTGTACCACAGCATCCACCTAGTATATGAACTCCTTGATTTAATATTTCTAGCATCTGTTCTGAAAAATAGTCTGAGTTATCTTCAAAAAATGTACGATTATTGATAATAGTTGGATAGCCTGCATTAGGCATAATAGAAACTATATTGTCATTAATATCAAGTGTCTTTATAAAATGTAATAAATGGTGGGGACCAGAGATACAATTAAATCCTAGTGCATCAATATTTTTGTCCTTGGAAATAGATTTAAAGATATTAGTTCCACTTTTTCCAAGCCTAGTAAAGCCCTCTGGATTAACTGCAAATTCTGTTAAGATAAATGCGTTTGGTTGTTTTTCCTTTATATAACTTGAGATTTCTGGTAAATATTCATCACTACTAAATGTTTCAAATAGAAAATTAGTTGCTCCAATTTCTAAAAATACATCTACTATTTTCTTATAATCAGGTAACAAATCTCTATCATTTAGAGCAGGTATTGGGCCAATATCAGCAAATATAAATACATCTGTATTTCTTGTTGCCTCTAATGCAATTTCATAGCCACTTTTTATAATATCTTTGACCGTTTTAAAATCACACTCTAGAAGTGTTTCATTTGCTGCAAAAGTATTTGTCTTAATAGCCATACATCCAGCTTTTATATATTCCTTGTGGATAGATAATATTGTAGATGAATCGTTTATATTGGCCATTTCACAATTGAAAGGACTATTTTTTAGTTTAGAATAGTATGTACCCATTGCACCATCAAAAACTAAAACAGAGTCTTTAATATATTCATTTATGTTCATTGCTTCACCTCACACGAATTTAAAATATTTTAAGTATTAGTATATCAACCCAAAAAAATCTTGTCAATATTTGGAAAATATAGTGGAGCATCTTAGCTTATATAACAAGTTTGCTAGTGATTTTGATATACTTGCTTAACTGATATTAAAATAAGAACTATAATAGTGATATAGGGATATAATTATATATATTGCCATAAGTCAAAGACAAACACTGTAGTATTTTTCTAGAGTTGATAAATTTTGAAGCTATATAGACCTATGATTTATATTAAACTATTAAAAATGATTATTATAATTAAATTTTTATAAATAGGGTATATTGTATAGAGTAAAATTTGTATTCATGATTGGAAATAATAATGTAAATATCCAAAGTGTTAAGTATACTGTTATAGAGAAATAACACATGATAGATTATAAAGACAGAGGTGGAAAATGAAAAATAGACTTGATTTAACAGAAGGAAGGATTACTGAAAAGTTACTTAGACTATCACTTCCAATAATGGGGACTTCATTTATACAAATGGGATATAATATGATAGACATGATATGGGTTGGTAAAGCTGGAAGTAAAGCAGTAGCCGCAGTTGGGACAGCTGGATTTTTTCCATGGCTTGCAATGGCATTTATTATGATTTCAAAAGTAGGTGGGGAAGTAAAGGTAGCACAAAGTATAGGAGAAAATAATATAAGCACAACTAAATCATATATAAAATCAGCAGTAGAAATAAATATTATGTTGGCAATAATGTATACTATGGTTTTGATAGTACTCAATAAACAACTAATAGGGTTTTTCAGATTGGGAGATTTAGAAGTTATATCTATGTCCAGACAATATTTAATAATAGTAGCTTTAGGTATGGTATTTTATTTTATCAATCCAGTATTTACAGCAATTTTCAATGGACTTGGGAATAGTAGAACACCTTTTTGCATCAATACAATAGGCCTAATAACCAATATTATACTTGACCCTGTGCTAATTTTTGGATGGGGACCTACTCCAAAACTTGGAGTTGCAGGAGCTGCTATTGCTACTGTATTTGCACAAATAGTAGTTACTACGTGTTTTCTATATATAATATTTAAGAGTAAAGAGGAGTATTTTAAGATAAAAATCTTCAGAAAAATAGAACTTAAATACTATAAAGTGCTATATAAATTAGGTTTTCCTGTAGCTATACAAAGTGGAATGTTTACAATATTTTCAATGTTACTTGGTGTAATAGTAGCTTCATGGGGACCTGTTGCAGTTGCAGTGCAAAAAGTAGGGTCACAAATAGAAGCAATATCATGGATGACTGCTGAAGGATTGGCTGTTGCATTAGGAAGCTTTGTTGGACAAAATTATGGAGCCAAAAAGTACTCTAGAATAAATAAAGGATGTAAAATAGCTATAATTGTATCTTCTATACTTGGAATAATGACAACCTTAGTATTGATATTTGCAGGTGGAAGTATTTTTTCTGTTTTTATAGATGAAAGTGAAGCAATAGAAAAAGGAGCGATGTATCTTAAAATATTAGGATACTCTCAATTTTTTATGTGTTTGGAAATAATAACAACAGGAGCTTTTAAAGGGTTAGGAAGAACCTATATACCTTCTATAATAGTTACTGTATTGACTGGTGCAAGAGTACCATTAGCTTATTTTATATCTAGACCAGAAATATTAGGATTAAATGGTGTTTGGTGGAGTATAACACTATCAAGTATATTAAAGGGAATATTAATGATAAGTTTATTTATATATCTGCTTAAACTTGGGAAATTATATAAGGTATCTAAATAAAATTTAATTTGTATTAAATGTATAGACATTTTGTTTGTTTGTATATAAAATTAACTTATCATATAAAAGTTCGAATTGATGAGGAGTGAATTAAATGAAAGAACCAATTTATAAAGTTATAGAAAATCATGTAAGAGAACTAATAAATTCAGATAGTTTGAAAGAAGGGGATTTAATCCCATCTGAAAAGCAATTAAGCGAAGAATTTAATGTGACTAGAATGACTGTAAGGTCAGCATTAAATAATCTAGTTAAGGAAGGTTATATAACTAGACAAAGAGGTGTAGGAAGTATAGTGCTCGCAAATAAAATATACGATAATATATCTTCTGTAAGTGGATTTACTAAGGAGATGGAAAATAAAGGTTATAAAGTATCTAATATATTGGTATCTCTTGAAATAGTTCAAGCAGATGAAGAATTATCAAGTAAATTGAACATTAGCTTAGGAGAAAATGTATGGGAGATAAAAAGAGTAAGATTGGCAGATGAAACAAGGGTTTCATATATGATTACATATATGCCAGTTAAGTTATTTCCAAATTTAAATAAGATTCATTGTGAAAATTCACTTTATAATTTTGTAGAAGAAGTATGTGGATATAAAATAGCTATGTCAGAGAGAGAAGTACAAGCTGTAATATCAAATGAGGAATGTATGACTAATTTAAAGATTGAAGAGCCAGAAGCACTTTTATATATAAATCAAGTTTGTAAGTTACAAAATAGTGAGGTTTTTGAATACTCACACACATATCATCATGGATATACTTTAACTTTAAGTGCTGTTGTCGAATAAAAATTAAGAAAAAATGAAAAAGTTTTCTTGAAATGTATATACATTTGATATATAATAATATCAAGAAATAAATGTATATACATTTAAAAATAAAATATATACATTAAAATAAAAATTAATAAATAAGGACACTTTAAATGTATAGTTTAAAGATATTGTGACTTAAAAAGATACTTAATAAATTCTAATTTGGAGGTAAGAAAATGATAAAAATAATGTTAGCTTGTTCAGCAGGGATGTCAACTAGTTTATTGGTTACAAAAATGGAGGATGCCGCGAAGGAAAACGGTATAGAAGCAAAAATATGGGCTATATCAGAAGTGAACTTAAAAAATGAAATAGAAAATTGTGATGTCTTACTTTTAGGACCTCAAGTTAGATATGTATTAGGAAAAGCAACTGAAATGGCAAAACCACATAATATTCCAGTAGAAGTTATAAATATGATGGATTATGGAAGATGTAATGGGAAAGCTGTCCTAGATAGAGCAGTAGAATTAAATAATTCAAAATAAAATTGTACTGGAGGATGTAAAATGGAAAAATTCATGTCATTTATGGATAAATATATAGTGCCTGTAGCTGCAAAGGTAGGGGCTCAAAGGCACTTGGTAGCAGTAAGGGATGCATTTATAGCAATGATACCTATAACTATGGTAGGTGCATTGGGAACATTGATAAACAACTTGCCATTAGAAGCATATAAAAATCTGATGGCAAGTATATTTGGAGAAAATTGGACTATGTTTGGAGGAGACCTTTGGTGGGGAGCTATAGGTACGATGGCAGTATTTTTAGTAATAGGTGTTGCATATTTCCTAGCAAAGTCTTATGAAAGTGATGGATTACAAGCTGGGCTTATAGCACTATCTATATTTTTTATAATGGCTCCACAAATTGGTAAGATAGTTCCAGAAGGTGGTACTAGCGCAGTTGAAGGATGGGGAATGATACAACAGACTTACTTAGGAACAGCAGCACTCTTCTCTTCTATATTAATAGGGTTATTATCTGCTGAGATATTTGTAAGATTATCTAAAGTAAAGAAATTAACTATAAAAATGCCAGATGGAGTTCCACCAGCAGTTTCAAGATCATTTGCAAAGTTAATACCAGGAATGTTAACTATAATGATATTTACTGTAATAGGAATATTTATAAAAATGCTTTCAGATGGAAGTTTCTTAACAGATATTTTGAATACTTACTTAGGAGCACCACTATCAAATGTAGCTGATAGTTTAGGTTCTACAATGCTTATTGCATTTATAATTCATATACTTTGGACTGTTGGTCTTCATGGTGCAAATATAGCACTTCCTTTTACAGAAACAATACTTATGAAATTAGGTGGAGAAAACGCTGCATTAGCTCAAGCAGGTGCAACTGAAGGATATCATGTACTTGCAGGTTCATTCTTTGATGCATTTGTGTATTTAGGTGGTTCAGGAATGGTATTAGGATTAGTTGTAGCTTTATTAATAGCAGGAAGAAGACGTAAAGAGATGATATTGTTAGGGGGACCTCCAGCAATATTTAACATAGGAGAACCATTAATATTTGGGCTTCCAATAGTTTTAAATCCTATTTTTATGATTCCATTTGTACTTGCACCAGTAGTGTGTAGTGCTGTATCATATTTAGCAATAGATTTTGGATTAGTAGCACCAGTAATTTTACCTAAAATACCTTGGGTAACACCTCCTATATTAGGTGGAGCAATGGCTACAGGTGACTGGACTGGAGGAGCTTTAGCACTATTTAATTTAATATTGTCAATATTAATATACATTCCATTTGTTATAGCATCTGAAAAAATGGAAGCTAAAAAATTAACAAAAATTGACAACTAGGTAATTTTATTCGACAATAAACAGATAAAGTTCTGTAATATATACTAAATTATAAGTAAGGATGGTATAATGAGATGAAAAATGGGCTAAAAATAGTTACAATTGGAGGAGGTTCAAGTTATACTCCTGAACTTGTAGAAGGTTTTATAAATAGATATAAGGAGCTACCTGTAAAGGAATTATGGCTTGTAGATATAGAAGATGGAAAAGAAAAACTAGAGATAGTAGGGAATCTAGCTAAAAGAATGGTAAAAAAAGCTGGAATAGATATGAAAATAAATCTTACTTTAGATAGAAGAGAAGCTTTAAAAGACGCAGATTTTGTAACAACACAACTCAGAGTAGGCCTTTTAGATGCAAGAATTAAAGATGAAACTATTCCTTTATCTCATGGAGTTATGGGACAGGAAACTAATGGTGCAGGTGGGTTGTTTAAAGCTCTTCGTACAATACCAGTTATATTTGATATAATAAAAGATGTGGAAGAATTATGTCCAAATGCATGGATGGTGAACTTTACAAATCCAACAGGAATAATAACAGAAGCTGTATTCAAATACACTAACTTTAAAAAATATATAGGTCTATGCAATGTCCCAATTCATTTAAAAAATGATGTAGCTAAACTATTCAATGTAGAAAGTGATAGAATAAGTATGGATTTTGCAGGTCTTAATCATATGGTTTATGGTCTTAATGTAGCTTTAGATGGAGAAGATGTTACAAATGAAGCAATAGATAAGTTTGTTAAAGCAGATATAAGTATGCAAAATATAAAGGCAATTGATTTTAATGCTGATTTTATAAAATCTTTAGGTGCTATACCTTGCCCATATCATAGATATTATTATAAAACTAAAGAAATGCTTGAAGATGAGTTATTAGAGTTTAAAGAGGGAAAAGCTAGAGGTCAAGTGGTTAAAGAATTAGAAGAACAATTATTTGAATTATATAAAGATGAAAAACTAGATATAAAACCACCTCAACTTGAAAAAAGAGGAGGAGCTTATTATAGTGATGCTGCTTGTAATCTAATAAGTTCTATATACAATGATAAAAAAGACATCCAAGTAGTTAATACATTAAATAATGGGGCTATAAGAGACTTTAAAGATGAGCAGGCAGTAGAAGTAAGTAGTGTAATAACAAAAAATGGACCAAGACCATTAAGTATAGGATATTTACCAGATTCTGTACATGGGTTAGTAAGTCAAATTAAGTCATTTGAAGTTTTAGCAGCCAAAGCAGCTGTATATGGAGATTATGATTCTGCTCTATTGGCACTTTGTATAAACCCATTGATTCCATCTGATGATTTGGCAAAAACTATATTAGATGAAATGTTAGAAGCTCATAAAGATTATCTTCCTAGATTTAATAGATAGTTTATAGAAAGTAGGTTATGGTATGACTAAAATTATAATAAATGCAGATGACTTTGGATATTGCGAAGCTGTGAATTATGGTATAATATCAGCTCATAATAATGGAATAGTTAAGTCTACATCTATGATGGCAAATATGCCTGGTGTAGAACATGGAGTAAGGCTACTTAAAGAAAATAGAGATTTAAATTGTGGAGTTCATATGACTTTAAGTTGTGGTAGACCATTACTGTCTAACTTAAAAACTATTGTTGATAAAGAAGGTTTTTTTATTAGAAGAATTACAGACGAAATTATTAAAAAAATGGATTATGACGAGATTTATAGAGAACTTTGTGCTCAAATAGATAGAGTAAAAGAACTTGGAATAGACATATCTCATTTAGATAGTCATCATCATATTCATACTTTAGTAAATTTAAAACCAATAATAGAGAAAATTGTAAATAAGTATAATCTTCCAATAAGAGGAGGTTTTGAATACGATTTAGAGTATTCAAAAATAGTTCCATTAATAGATAGCTTTTATAAAGAAAATGTGAGTGAAGAATATTTTATAAAAAATATAGAAGAAATAATGAAGTATGATGTAGTGGATATTATGTCTCATCCAGCTTTTTTAGATGATTATATTTTAAATTCTACATCTTATGCAATTGATAGAACGAAAGAGCACAAAATACTTACATCTAAAAAAGTCAGAGAGTTTTTTAGAGAAAATGGATTAGTCATATCAAGCTATAGAGATATTTAGGAGGTAATACAGATGGATGAGAAGATGATAGAAATATCTTTTGGAATAATTGGATTTGCAGGTGATGCAAAAGGTCTAGCTTTTGAAGCTATAAAAGAAGCAAAGAACGGAAATATAGATGAGGCTAGAGCGTGCATTGAAAAGTCAAAAGAATCAATTCATAAAGCACATAAATTCCAAACAGAATTAATACAAAATGAAGCTAGTGGTAATAAAACTGAAATGAGTGTTATATTGGTTCATGCACAAGACCATTTAATGACATCTATGAACTTTCAACAACTAGCAGAAGAATTTGTAGATTTGTATGAAAGATTGGAAAGCAAGTAGTCTAATTTAACTATTATGAAAGAGTGTTTTTAATAATTTCTATAATTATTAAAAACACTCTTTTTTATTAGAATAAATTTAAAAGTTATAACTTAGGAATCTATTATTATTTTATTAATGTTTTAAAATTTAGATTTTTCGTAATTGTAAGGTATACTAGTACCAACAACTACATCCTCAATTTTTTCAATAATAAGCCAATCATCCATATTCCCTTGGTGGTCGAAATCAAGAGGTGTTATTTCTTGAACGTTTTCAAACTCAACCAAGCATAAACACTTTTTATGCCAACGAATTTTTTGCTTTTCGGATAAATTTAATTTTGATTGATTTTCATCTAGAACTTTGCAAATTTCGTCTTCTGTTAATTTAACATAGTTGTCTACTTTTTTAACAGTAGCCTTTGCAGAAATTTTTGAAGTTCCTTTTTCCATAAAATAAAGTAACTCTCCTTGAAATACTCTGCTATGTGGTATTTTTCTACCAGCAGCACCTCTAATTACCAGCGTCTTCGTTCCCGCTAAAATTTTGTCTAAGACCTTTTCTCCTTTTTTCCCTGCATTATCACAATATACTAAATGTACCACGATTTAAATCCTCCTTACTAAATTACTGTTTTGTACCTTGCATTTTATCACTGTTTAACTGAAAAGTCATTCTATTTATTATATTTACATAAAAAACAGGTATAAAATTTATTGTCAAATAAAAGAAAACCTTATCTGTAGTATATATAATTAAGATTAATTAGGAATTTTTATCCTTTTGCAAAATAATATTGACTAAAACTAGAAAAATGCTATAATAAATATGTGCTTATGATAATCAATATCATATAAGTATAATAAACAAGTAGGAGAAATAATCATGAAAAAAATAAAATCATTAGCAATATTTATATCTATTATAACTACGTTAGTACTTGTTACAGCATGTTCAGATAGTAACACAGATAATAAAGAAAAATCAGATACAAGAGTTGTACAATCTGTTAAGGGAGAGGTGAAGATACCATCAAATCCTAAAAAAATAGTTGATATATCAGGAAGTAGTGAGGAATTATTAATAGCTGGCTATAAACCTATTGCAACAGCAAATATAGACTCATATGAAACTGATAAATTACCAAGTTACATAAGAGAAGAACTTAAAGATGTAAAGATAGTAGGTCACTCTATGATGGATACTATGGATATGGAAGCTATATTAGAAGCAAATCCAGATTTAATAATAATGAGTCAAAGACAAGAAAAAATCTATGACCAATTAAAAGAAATAGCTCCTGTAGTCATGATGAAAGATTATGCAAATGACTGGAGAAGTAAGTTAACTGATGTTTCAAAAATATTTGATAAAGAAGACGAAGCTAAGGATTGGTTACAAAAGTATGATGAAAAAGCTACAAAACTAGGTAAAGAAGTTGTAGAAAAAAATGGAGAAAAAACTTATTTACCAGTGTTAGCAAGTTCAGGGCAATTTATGGTGTTTAGTGATGGAGGAATTGGAACTTTAATTAATGATGATATGAAATTAGCTAGACCTAAAAATATGCCAAAGCAAGATGGAATAACATTACCAATGGTAAGTATGGAAGGTCTTACAGATATAGATGCAGACCATATAATTGTGATAGCTACAGAATCAGATAAAAAAGATTTAGAAAATAGTGCTATATGGGCTCAAATAAGAGCAGTAAAAGATGGAAACATAACAATACTTGATGCAGCTCCATTTTTCAGCCAATCATATAATCCAATTGGAAAAGAGTTGTTATTAGAATCAGTTAAAAATGAATTAACAAAGTAATTCTTAACTTATTAGGTGTGAGATAATGATGTTCATTTTTCACACCTATTTTTAATAAGTTTAAAATTATAAAATACCTAATGAATATTACTGTACTAACAATTAAAAGGGAAAAGGAGGTAGGATAATTGACTACACTTAGTAAAAAAAATCTGACTTATTCGTTGATATTAATAAGTATAGTTGTGCTTGTATTTGGAATTGTATTATCCATAACTATTGGGGCTAAAGATATGAATCTATCGACTGTTATAAGTAGTTTGATAAATATGGAAGATGGAATAAATATGAGAATAGTGAAGGATGTTAGACTTCCAAGGGCAATAGCAGCAGCACTTGTTGGAGGATTTTTAGCAGTTTCAGGTGCTATAATGCAAGGAATAACAAGAAATCCTATAGCTGAACCTTCTGTTATAGGAATTACACAGGGAGCTACATTTGCAATTGCAATATCATTAGTA
Organism: Clostridioides sp. ZZV15-6388; assembly: GCF_020657755.1. Taxonomy (NCBI): domain Bacteria; kingdom Bacillati; phylum Bacillota; class Clostridia; order Peptostreptococcales; family Peptostreptococcaceae; genus Clostridioides; species Clostridioides sp. ZZV15-6388. The sequence goes on from NZ_JAGWCU010000009.1 coordinate 100,745, forward strand.
CTTCAACAAAAATTTCCTAAACTTATACATGGGAGCTTTAGCATAATGATATTTGCATTTATTGGAGCAAGTATAAGTGGTTTATTTATATATTTTATAAGTTCCAAATCAAGAGGAAGAGTTAATAACGTAAAATTAGCTCTTGCAGGGGTAGCTCTTGGAACATTGTTAATTTCTTTGGCATCTGCAATATCCATGTACTTTAATCTATCTCAGCAATTAAGTTTTTGGATATCAGGAGGACTTGTAGGCGTGACGTGGGAAGGTATAAAGCTATTATTTATAGTTGGAGGTATTGGATTTATACTATCTATGATTATGGCCCCAAGAATAACTATCCTAAGTCTTGGAGAAGAAGTGGCAATAGGACTAGGACAAAAAACTGACATTGTTAGGTTTATATGTATAGTCTTAGTAATATTAATGACTGGAGCATCTGTTTCAGTATCAGGTAATATTATTTTTATAGGTCTCATAGTTCCTCAGATAGCTAAAGGAGTAGTAGGCTCAGATTATAAGTATATAATACCAAGTTCTTTGGTTCTAGGAGCTGTGCTACTTGTATATACGGATATATTAAGTAGAATGATAAATCCTCCATATGAGACTCCAGTTGGCTCTATAACTGCTCTTATAGGAGTTCCAATATTTATATATCTTGTTAGAAAGGGGAATAAATAGGTGCTATGAAAAATATTATAAAAACAAATTCTAAAACTTTACTTGTTATATCAATTTTGATGGTACTTATTTTTATTGCTTTTCTAGTTAGTTTAAATTTAGGTTCATTTTCTATAGAACCAATGGATGTTATAAAGACTTTTATAGGTCAAGGTCAGCGTAATCATGAAATTGCAATATTTAAACTGAGATTACCAAGAATAATAATAGCGTTATTGGTTGGTTCAGCATTATCAACAGCAGGTGTAATACTTCAAGGAGTTACAAAGAATGATTTGGCTGACTCTGGAATTTTGGGTATAAATTCAGGAGCAGCATTATTTGTAGTTGTTTATATATATCTTATGAATGGTAATGTTTATGAAGGCATGAGTAATCTCACTGTATTTACAATGCCAGTTGTTGCACTTGTAGGAGCTTTGTTTGGAGCATTTTTGATATATTCTCTTGCATGGAAAGGTGGAATAAATTCATCAAGGTTACTACTAATTGGTATAGGCGTAAATATCGCTTTTACTTCAATTTTGACGATATTTCAATTAAAATTTACAACACAAGAATTTAATAGAGTTATGGTATGGACATCAGGTAGCATCTGGGGAACTAGTTGGAAATATGTAATAGCTGTACTTCCATTTATAGTGATTTTTATGGGAATAACTATGTATAAGTCTAAGTATATAGATGTCTTGAACTTAGGTGATGAAGTGTCTACAAGTCTTGGTGTAGATGTAGAGAAGCAAAGAAGAAGACTCATAATATATGCAGTGATTTTATCTGGTGTATCAACGTCCGTAGCAGGGAGTATTTCGTTTTTAGGTTTAATAGCACCACACATAGGAAGAAAGATAATAGGTCCAAGACATAAAAGACTAATACCAGTATCAGCGTTGATAGGTACATTATTACTTTTAGTGGCAGACACTATATCTAGAAATATTCTTGCTCCTATAGAAATACCAGTAGGTATAGTTGTCTCTATAATAGGAGTACCATACTTTATTTATTTAATGTTGGCAAATGATTAGGAAAGGGTGTTGTTATGAATTGTATAAATACTAAAAATCTAAATGTATCATATGGAAATACAGATATTATAAAAGATTTAAATTTAAATATACCAAAAGGAAAGATAACTACTATAATAGGGGCTAATGGTTGTGGAAAGTCTACAATACTTAAAACAATAGGAAGAATTATTAGTCCTAAAAATGGAAGTATATATATAAATGGAGAAGATATATATAAGAAAAAATCTAAGGAGATAGCGAAAAGTATGGCTGTACTTCCACAAAGTCCTCAAGCTCCTAGTGGTCTTACTGTTTCAGAGCTAATTTCATATGGAAGATTCCCTCATAAAAGTGGATTTGGAAATTCTAGTAAAGAAGACAGAGATATTGTAAATTGGAGCTTAGAGGTTACTGGAATTTCAGAGTTTAAGGATAGAAGTATGGAAGATTTATCAGGAGGACAAAGACAAAGAGCATGGATAGCTATGGCTTTGGCACAAGAGACTGATATACTTTTATTAGATGAGCCTACAACATATTTAGATTTAGCTCATCAATTAGAAATACTAAAATTATTAGATGAATTAAACAAAAAACAAGGAAGAACTATTGTCATGGTAATACATGAACTTAATAACGCAGCACGATTTGCTGACCACATGATAGGTATTAAGAAAGGTAAGATAGTTTGTCAAGGTAATGCGTACGATGTTATGACAAAAGATAATCTAAAGGAGTTGTTTAATATCGATGCAGAGATAGCTACAGACCCAAGGACAAATAAACCAATTTGTATAACTTATGACATGGTATAAATGGTGACAACATGGAAAATCAAGAAGCATTAAGACGTGAAAAAATATGGATTTTATTATTTAGGTATTCAATACCTGCAATAATAGCGATGATGGTAACTTCACTTTACAATATAGTAGATAGAGCTTTTATTGGTTCTATGGAAGGAGTTGGGTCTATAGCTATTGCAGGGCTTGGTGTAACTATGCCAGTATTTACACTAATAATAGCTTTTGGAATGTTAGTATCAGTAGGTGCTAGTACAAGCTTATCTATAAAGTTAGGAGAAAGAAATAAGAAAGAAGCAGAAAAAATATTGGGTAATGCCCTTACACTATCTATAATTATTTCTATAATTATAACTGTATTAGGATTAGTTTTTTTAGAAGACATACTTTTTCTTTTGGGAGCAAGCAAAGATTCAATATCTTATGCAAAGGACTATATGAGTGTTATATTGGTTGGAACTCCATTTAATCTAATTGCATTTTCTTTAAATAATGCAATTAGAGCAGAGGGAAATCCTAAGTTAGCAGCTAGAACAATGATAGTAGGTTGTATACTAAATTTGATATTAGACCCAATATTCATATTTGTGTTTAACTTAGGTATAAAAGGTGCAGCTATAGCAACTGTACTCTGTCAAGTAGTGGTGTTTATTTGGGTAGCACATTATTTTATAAGAGGAAAATCTAATTTAAAATTAAAAAAATACAATTTAAAATTAGATATAAATATAACAAAAAAAATATTTGCAATAGGTATGACACCATTTGCAATGGAAGTAGCTATAAGTATAACTCATGTACTTACTAATAATTCTCTAAAGGTTTATGGTGGAGATTTGGCTATTGGAGCTATGACAGCTCTTACATCTATTTTGTTGATGTTTATGATGCCTGTATTTGGTCTAAATCAAGGTATGCAAACTATAATATCATATAATTATGGAGCAAAGCAATTTGACCGTGCAAAGAAAACCCTAATACTGTCTATCTTAGTATCTATAGTTATATTATCTTTTGGATTTTTAGTAGTGCAGGTATTTCCTGAAGCATTTGTTGGCATATTCAACAAAGATTCAAATCTAATGGAAATAGCTGTAAGAGGTATAAATATAAATTTAATCACCTTGCCTATAATGGGGATTTCTATTGTTGGACCTGTGTATTTTCAATGTGTAAGTAAAGTTAAACATTCTATGTTTTTGACTCTTTTGAGACAGTTTATCTTATTTATACCATTGATTATTGTACTTCCAATTCGATTTAATTTAGATGGGGTTTGGTTAGCACAGCCAATTGCAGATTTTATTGCTATGATAATTGTATTATTGTTCTTAAGAAGAGAATTTAAGATGAATCAAGCCTAAAATGTTGAAAAATAAAAAGTCCTGTCTCAAAATGATTAAAATCATTTTATAGAGACAGGCTATTATTTTATGGCATCGCTTGTATTGACTTCATCTAGTGTTTTTCCAAAAGCCATTTTTTCAAATATTTCTTGAGGTATAGGTTTAGAAAAAACATATCCTTGTATCATATCACAATTAATTTTCTTTAGATATTCCATCTGTAAGATTGTTTCAACACCCTCCGATATACTATTCATATTTAATTTTTTTGCCAGTTCAACTACAGATTCTATTACATGATTTTCAGATATATTATCTGCATTGGGAGCACTAAAAAATGCTCGGTCAAGTTTTAGAGTATCGACTTTTATTTCTTTTAGCATGTTAAGTGAAGAATATCCGCTTCCAAAATCATCTAGTGAACATTGAAAACCTTCCTCATGGATTTGGTCTATTACATTGAGTAACATTTGTAAGTTATCAAATACAAGTGTTTCAGTTAATTCGATTTCCAAAAGTTTAGCAGGAACATCGTATTTATCACGAATTGTTTTGTATTTTTTCAAAAAATCTTTATTATTTAAATGGGCACGTGAAAAATTAACTGAAATAGGTATTGGAGTTTCTCCATTGTCTATCCATTTTCGTATCATGGCACATGATTTTTCAAACACATAATGGTCAAGTTTGATGATGAAGCCATTCTTTTCAAAGAAAGGAATAAAATCATTTGGTGGAATAAGACCTTTATCTGGGTCTTGCCATCGTACTAACGCTTCTGCACCTACAATATTATTGTTTTTAAGGTCTACCTTAGGTTGGAGGTAGACTACAAATTCATTATTATCTAATGCTTCTTCCATTCTATTTTCCATTTCTTTTTCTTTAAGCATTCTCAAACGTTCTAAATCACTATAAAATACACATGTGTAAAGTGGATGATTTACAGCATTTCCTTTAATATTTTTTCGTGCTACATTTGAACGGTCTTGAATTGATACTAGTGGTATATTTGGGTCATCAATTTTATAGACGCCTATAGAAAGAGCTATGAAATATTTACATTCTTTATCTTTATTAAAACTATTAATATCGTTTGTAATATTTTCTATGTACTTAAGAATTTCTTTCTGTGAAATAGTTTTAATAAGAATATTAAACTGGTCATTAGAAACTCTACAAAGTAATTCTTTTCGTTCCAAATAATTAGCAATTACATCATGTATGTATTTTAATGTTTTATCTCCAGCGTCACTACCAAAAGAATCATTAATAAGTTTGAACTTCTGAATATTTATAGATACTAATGAATAGGTTCCTGATGAAGATGATTGTATGATTTCTTTAGCTTCCATATCAAAACGTGCCTTACTATAACCTTTAGTTACAGGGTCTACATAGGCGATTTTTATAAGTTGTTCTCTATTTTTGCAATTTATAAATATAATTGATATGATAAGTAATAAAAATAATATAATAATTAAAATGTTGATAAAAACTACTTTTTTTAGAAGTAAATCAAACTGTGCATTTGCTACTTTTACTGGAACAATTGAAAGTAGGTATAGATTTTCTTCTTCCAGAGGAACATAGTGCATTGCTTTATAAATACCATCATCCAATGTAAAGTACATAGAACCTTTTTTGTTCTCTTTTAAGTTTGCTTTCATTTCTCCAAGAGTATTTTTACCAGTATAGCTTCCATGTTTTTTAATTGTGTCGAAAAAGTTTACAACATTTTTTGGCGCGTTTTTGTTGTCTGAACTTACAATAAAATTTCCATTTTTGTCAATGATTTGAGAAAATCCTTCACCACCAAAACTTTCCACGCTTAGTAAAGTTCTCATAGTATCAAGAGTATTCCAAGCAGTAACAGCTCCGACTATTTTATCATTTTTATAAAGTGGTACAGAATATAAAATTCCATATATACCAGATTGAGATTTGATTGGAGTAATTGTCTCTTCACCTTGAAGAGCTTTTCTATAAAAATATTGTCCTTTAACATTACCTGTACTTTCATCAGTGCCTATAAAACTCCCATTAGAATTGACAATACCTAACCAATCAAACTCCAATAATTTTGATTTTTTAGATAAATATTCAGTGACATTTTTATTGTTATCACTAAACTGAAAATAAGTATCTCCTATAGAGTATAATATTTTAAATATACTTTTACATTTTACATTAATTGTAGTGGAGACACTCTCTGAGATTTCTGTAAGATAGCGTTCTGTTTCACTATGAGTTACTTTATGTAGTGTCATAACAAAAGTAATACAAACTAAGGACACAATTATAATAAGTGTTAGCAATAAAGTAATTATTATTTTTTTATGTTGTGCGCTTTTAGTATACATTTTTTATATTCCATCCTCCATCTTTTATTGGCTTACAAAGAAGACTCCTCTCAGACATATTATACCAAATATTTCTATCTGTGAAGGCGCTAAATTTTATTTTTACGCTTATTCTTATGTAGATTCTTTTAAAAAGTAGGGAAGATATTCTTATAATTTATACTGGAATTTAATTAAATAATATTGTTATGAGTTATAATATTTTATAAATAAAAAAAGAACTGTTTTCAAAATTATTTTAACTATTTTGATACAGTTCTTTTTGGGGTTGAAAAAACATTTATAAAGGATTTTTAATTTATAGTCTCTGCATAAATATTGAATTTATAAAACAATACCTTATATTTATTACAAACTAGAATGTAGATGAAATTCTGTAAATACCAAATTCTCTATGACCAAGGCTTTCAGCTTTAGTGTGTTTGCCATTACATACTTCTACTATTTCATCGAATATTTCTTTACCTATATCTTTAATTTTAGCACCTTCTGTTATAATTCTACCTGCATTTATATCAATATTATCTATCATTTTGTTGTATGTATCACTGTTTCCAGTAATTTTAATAACTGGTGAAATTGGGCTTCCTGTTGGAGTACCTCTACCAGTTGAGAAGATTACAATCTGTGCACCACCTGCTACCATACCAGTGATAGAATCTATATCTTGACCTGGAGTATCCATAAAATATAATCCTTTCTTATCTGAAGGTAAAATCTCAGCATATTCAAGAGCACCTTTGAATGGTTTGTCCCCTGCTTTATACATACAGCCAAGTGATTTTTCTTCAATTGTTGATAATCCACCAGCTTTATTACCTGGAGTAGGTTGACCACTGCGTAAATCTTCTCCCATAGTGATTGCTCTTTTTTCTACATCACTTACAAATTTAAGAAACTTTTCTTTTATGTTTTCATCTTCAAAGCGAGTAGCCAATAAATGTTCTGCACCAATTACTTCTGTAGTCTCACTTAATATACTACTTCCACCTTCGTCTATAAGAAGATTTGATGCAATTCCTATTGAAGGGTTTGATGCGATTCCACTTGTTGGATCAGAGCCACCACATTCAAGTGCCAATGTAATTTCGCTCATATCAAATTCAACTCTTACTTCTTTTGATATTTCACGAGCCATATGACCTGCTATTTCAGCACCTTTAGCTATTGCTTTTAGTGTTCCACCACATTCTTGTATAACAACATAGTCAACTTTTTTTCCTGTTGTAGATATTTCAGATGCTAAATCTTTTGCTTGAATACCATCACATCCAAGGCCAATTACTAAAACAGCAGCTACATTAGGGTTTTTACCAAATCCTATTAATGTTTTTGCTGTAAGCTCTATATCAGAGCCAATTTGACAACATCCATGTTGATGTGGGATAGCTATTGCTCCAGGAACAAGTGCTGCAATTCTTATGGCTGTCTCACTTGAACAGACAGATGTTGGAATAACTAAAACATGATTACGAATACCATATTGTCCATTTTCTCTTAAATAACCCATTAATTTCATTTTTATTACCTCCTATTTTTTATCTCCACGACCACGTGTACTTTCAATATTATGTACATGAACATAGTCACCAGTTTTTATGTCAACTGTTGCAATTCCTATAATCTCGCCATATTTATAAACAACATCACCTTTTTTTACATCTTCTGTAGCCATCTTATGAAAAACAGGAATATTATCATTTACTATATAAGATTTTCCATCAATTGAAACTTTTTCACCTTTAACTAAAGGTCTAACACATGTAACTAGATTGTCTTTTTCATTTGCATGAATAATTGCGTTCATACTTTTACCTCCTCAAAATATTAGTTTACTTCTATGTTTTTATTTGTTTTAAAAATAGCTTTTTTTCTTTTTTCTCTTTTATCCAAATAGGAGACGAGCATTGGACAACATATTGCTGTAACAATGATAGCAGCAGCAACTTGTACTGTTGAAACGGCCGCAATTGTGGCAAGTGTAGGGTCAATAGCGGCTAAAGCTTCAGGAGTACCAGCTGCATTACCTGCTGTTGTACCAGTAGCTGCACCTACTGCTGGATGTTCTGCACGTATAAGTTTCATTACAAAATATCCACCCATACCTGTTATTAGAGTTACAGCAAGACCTAGTATAACTCCAGGGAATCCAGCAGTTATAATTTGGTTAAAGTTTAATGCAGCTCCTAGAGGAAAAGCAAAGAAAGGTATTAATAATGTTGTACCAGGTGCAAGAAATTCTCGTATATCTTCATCGAGATTACCAAGTATAAATCCAAGTAGTATTGGTATGAGTGCTGCAAATAAAGCTACTATAGGTACATTTGCAAGTCCAGTTACCCCAAAGGCAAGCATCGTAAAAAATGGACCATCATTTAGAGATAATATAGATATCGCACCAACATCTGTAGAATCTCCATATTCACCAGCAAGAGCAGCAAATAGACCTCCATTTGAATTAGTCATAGTAGCAACTATAGCAAGAGGTGTAATACCAATTATGCCTTTAGGACCAATGAATTTACTAACAATAATACCTAGTACTGCACCAATTATAAATTTTGTTGCCGTGAGTACTATGCCCTTAGTCAAAGGTTTGCCTGCTTGTCTTATGTTGATTTGAGCGCCATTACATAGACAAAATAGAGCAAGTATACTCATTGCACCAGTTTTAAATAAGGAAGTTGTAAATCCTCCAATTTCAAGAGCCTGTGGACATACTGTATTAAATAGTGCTCCCAATAGCAGGGGACAGACCATAAGTCCACCTGGTATCTTTTTCACCGATTTTAAGATATGCATCTAGTATCACTCCTTTTAATTTTTATATAAGTATTTAAAAGCAATTACTATGCCAATAGAGGTGTCATATAGTTTTTATTTTTATAAGTATTTTTAATATTCGTATAAAATACTGTAGATTACTTAGATTAAAAAAAATATATGGAAAAATATAGCGAAAAAAATAATCTATTTATTATGTAGTAGAATTTTAAATAGAAAAAAATAAACGTTGTATGTATTAAAATTAAACATAAAACGTTTCGATATATTATATATGTATTATTTTTAAACATCACTTTCGATTTCTTTTAACTTTCTCCATAGAGTAGAGCGAGTGATTTTTAGTATTTCACAAGTTTTTGTAGTGTTTCTATTATTTTCATTATAGACTTTGTATATATATATTTTTTCTAGTGTTTTTAAGTCTAAGTTATTATATTTAAAATCAGGCTTATCTGTATCAGTTATAGTATTTGCACATTCACTATTGTATTTTTCTGATAAAATTGAATCAAATGATTCTATAATAACAGCTCTCTCGATTATTCCTTCTAATTCTCTTATGTTTCCTTCATATTCTTTTTCAAGAAGAGCTTGTCTGATATTTGGAGTGATAATTAAAGGTATCTTATTGTATTTAGCTGAATATTTTTTTATGAAAAATTCTGATAATTTTATTATATCTTCTTTTCTCTCTTTGAGTGAAGGAAGGTACAATGTTAATATATTTATTCTAAAGTAAAGGTCTCGTCTAAATAAACCATCACGCATCATATCTTTTAGGTCTTTATTTGAAGCACAAATTATTTTTACATCTATGGGAATAACTTTATCACCACCAATTCTCATAACTTGCTTTTCTTGTAAGACTCTTAATAATCTTCCTTGAAGTTCAATTGGAATTTCACTTATTTCATCGAGAAAAATTGTTCCTTCATGTGCCAATTCAAATACACCTGTTTTTCCTTTTTTTCTTGCTCCTGTGAATGAGCCCTCTTCATAACCAAAAAACTCACTTTCTATTAAAGATGGAGGTATTGCAGCACAGTTTACAGCAACAAAAGGAGCATTTTTACGTTTGCTATAATTATGAATACTTTGACAAAATAGCTCTTTACCAACACCAGATTCCCCTGTAATAATCATTGGAGTATCATAACAAGCATATTTTTTTGCAACTTCTATACAATCTTTTGTTTTTTCACTTGCATAGATTATATCATCAAATGTATATTTGGCAGAGAGACCTTTGTTTAATAGACTTCTTCTTATTGTGTGTTCAAATGAACTTATTTCCTTACTGTCTTGAAATGTAGAAACTGCCCCTTGAATTTGACCATCAACGATAATTGGAACTCTATTTGTGATGATTTTTGTACTTCCTATATTCTGTATTTCACCAATTTGTGGTTCCATGGTTTCAACTACTTGAGGTAAAACTGTATTTGGAATAATATCTATAACATTATGATAAAGTGCATTTTCTTTCTTTATACCAAATATTTTTTCAGCACTCTTATTAAATAATGTGATTTTAAAATTTTTATCAACTGTTATTATTCCATCATGTACAAAATCTGTCATAGCTTCTATCTGTAATCTTCTTTTTTGTTCATCTTTAGTTGCGTCTAGTATTTGTTCAGCTTGTTGAATGGCTCTAAGTATGTTTTCTTCTCTAGATTCAATTAATATTCCCTTACAATTAAGTCTTTCAACAATATGTGCAACAGTAGTATCACCTATATATGTATTGATGCCTTTTTTTCTATATTTTTCTATAGCATTATAAATTTCTTCTTCCTTTTCAATTTCAATCATCGTTATTTTCTTATTCAATATTTCTTCTATAATATCAAAGCCATATATAACATTATTAAATCCAATTATACCAAATGGTTCATTTGAATTTTTAACTTCCTTATAGCTTTCTATAATATCATAAGCATCTACTTTAATCTCAACTATAGGTATGTTATACGTTTCTTTTAACATATTGTAAGTTCCACCTCTACTTATGATAATTCTAGTACCATGGTTAATACTTTTTTCGGCGAGTGGTATTCCTTCTTTTAAGTTACCAAATACAACGTCAATGTTTGTATACTTATATTTTTTTACTATGTGAATCGATTTTTCATAGGTTCCTTTAGTAGGAGCAATAACAAGTATTTCTTTCATAATAATTCCTCCATATTTCATCAAATAAACTTAAAGATTATTATTATAACTAAATTTTATCAGTGATATTTTAATATTTTACTTTATATTTAATTATAAATAAAGTATTTTTAAATAAATTATTATAAAAGACTGTATAAAAATAAGATTTTAGAATTCTAAAGCTTTTTTAAATACAGTCTTTTAATATATAATAACATCTATTTGTCAAATCTATTTACCTTAAATAATCTCATATTTTTATCTTCTTCTCCAAGATATAGCTTACTAAGCATTATACCTCCTAGGATTGCAAAAAGTATTCCATTAGCTCCATAACCTAAACAGTACCATAAGTTGTGATTTTTGTTATCAGGTCCAATAAAACCTAAGTTATCTAAAGTAGAAGCAAAGCAACCACAATACTTGTAATCAACTTGTATATCTTTTATGTCTTTAAACATGCCTTTTAGTCTTTGTTCAAGAATGTCATATTTTTTATTTGCTAAAGTTTCATTTTCTATATCACTGAAGTCTACATCTTCGCCACCTATAATCAATCTATTATCTTTAGTGGTTCTTAGATAATTATATGGGTCACAATTGTCTCTAATCAGAATATTGTCTTTCCAAGAATCAATGTCTTTAAGTGGTTTTGTAGCTATATTAAAAGTATTAGATTTAGTTGCGAAGTTTCTATTTGTAAATAAACTTGTATTATATCCTGTAGCCACAATTAGTTTTTTGTCATAAACTTTATAGCCATAAGATACTTCAGCTGTTACTTTATCATCTGAAAAGTCTACTTTTTTTACTTCTGTATTTTCATATACTTCAAGACCTTTTTTCAGACTTACATCAATGAGATGATGACTATATTTATATGGGTCTAGTTCTCGTCCACCATTTTTTGATATCAATCCTGACTTTAAATCAAAACCAAAAGGGTTTGTAGATTCATTGATATATTCAACATCAAATCCATTTTCTTTTCTTAGATTATATTCTTCTTTTATAGCTTTAATTTCAAGTTTACTGGCAGTGTAAAGCAAAGTGTCTCTTTTTGCATAATCACACTTATTTCCATGTAATTCTATAAATTTATCTAATTCTTCAAGTGCTGATACACAAAGATTGTATGCTTTTAAGGCATCAGTTAGAGTCATGACTTCTGTTAAATCTATCAAATTATCATCCAATTCATACTGTAAAAGTGATGTGGTTACACTAGTACTTCCATGTGCAATCCTTCCTTTTTCAAGGATAACTGATTTTATATTGTTTTTAGCTAAATAGTATGCACAAATACATCCTGTTATACCACCACCAACAATTATAACATCAGTATCAATATCATTAGTAAGGTATGGAAATTGTCTTGGAATTTTATTTATACTAGTAAAAATAGGTTTGCCTTTTACATATACTTGATTCATATATTTCACTCCTAACGTTTATTATGTATGAGTGTATTATTTTCTATAACAAATAATATTATACATTTTAATTGTTCATATAAATGGGTATGTATAAATAAAAATATGATAACATTTTAGTGTAAAACATATGTATAATATATTCATAAGTAATTTGGTATATAATGATGATTAACAAGTAAAAAAGATTGAATAAAAGTTAAATAAAAATTTAAAATAGGAGGTAGATTTATGCTTTCAAAAGATATAGTTTCAAAGGTATTGGAAAAGTGTTTAATTACTGGCGGAGATTTTGCTGAGATTTTTGAAGAAGACACTATAAATAATTCTATTGGCTTAATAGATAATAAAGTAGAAAATGCAATAGGTGGAAGAAACTATGGTATAGGAATAAGAATATTTAAAGGATTAAAGAGTATATATGCATATACAAGTGATAATTCATTGAATAGTTTATTAGACATAGCGTATAAAGCTGCTATTGCTTTAGGCAAGTTAGAAGAGGGGAAGAGTGTTATATTAAATGGCAGTATTAAAATAAACAATCTACATAATATAAAAATCTATCCAAATTCAATAGGTAATATAGATAAAGTAAATGTCATGAAAATTGCATATAAAAGTGCAAAAGAATTTAGTAGTGATATATCACAAGTAAATGTAACTTATTCAGATAAAGACCAAAAAGTACTAATTGCAAATACTGAAGGAATTTATGTGGAAGATAGAAGAATAAGAACTAGATTGGGAATAAGTTCAATTGCATCTAAAGGTAATGAAAATCAAACGGGATTTGAAGGACCTGGAGGATGTAAGGGATTTGAAATATTTGAAGATATAGACCCAGAATACTATGGAAGAGAATCTGCTAGAGTAGCACATACTATGCTACATGCAAAAAACTGCCCAGCAGGTAATATGATGGTGGCAATAGATAATGGATTTGGAGGAGTAATATTTCATGAAGCTTGTGGACACTCTTTGGAGGCTACAGCAGTTGCAAAAGGAAATTCTGTATTTGCAGATAAATTAGGTCAACAAATTGCATCTACAAAAATTACAGCAATAGATGATGGGACAATACCAAACTATTGGGGTTCTATGAACATAGATGATGAAGGAAACAAAACTCAAAAAAATATCTTAATCGAAAATGGAATTTTAAAGTCTTATATGATAGATAAACTTAATGGTAGACGAATGGGAATGAAGCCTACAGGAAGTTCTCGTAGACAGAGTTATAAATTTGCTCCTACTTCGAGAATGACTAATACTTATATTGCTGCTGGAGAAGATAAGCCAAAGGATATTATAAAGTCAATATCAGATGGTCTATATGCCAAAAAAATGGGTGGAGGCTCTGTAAATCCTGTAACAGGAGAGTTTAATTTTGCAGTTTCAGAAGGTTATTTAATAAAAAATGGAGAAATAAAAGAAGCAGTTAGAGGAGCTAGTTTAATTGGAAAAGGTAGTGATGTACTTATGAATATAGACATGGTTGGGGATAACTTAGAACAAGCTCAAGGTATGTGTGGTTCAGTGTCAGGAAGTATACCAACCAATGTAGGTCAACCTATGATAAGAGTAAAAGAAATTACTGTAGGTGGAAGATAGGAGGAATAAGTATGGAACTTAAAAATTTTAAAGATTTACTATTTAAGAAAGCTCTAAATGAAGGCTTTGAAGAGTGTGAAGTGTATTATTCCACAGTGGAAAATCTAATTATAAATATATATGAAGAAGAAGTTGAGAAATACAATCTTGATAAATCCTTTGGCTTATCATTTAGAGGAAAGATAAGTGGGAAGATAGGATATTCTTATACAGAAATTTTAGATGATAAAGCTGTTGATATGTTGATAAAAAATGTAAAAGATGGGGTAAGAGCTATCGAAAATGAAGATGTACAATTTATATATGAAGGCGACAAATACTATAATGAAGTAAAGACTTATTCTAAGGAACTAGAAAATTTAGAAGCAGATAAGTTGATTGAATTAGCTTTACAAATGGAAGAAGAGACTAAAGCTTATTCAGATAAGGTAGTAAACTTATCTAGTTGTACTATATCTTATTCAGTAGCAAGTAGTGGCATATATAATACTAAAGGATTAGAGTTAAGTAATAAAACTAATCTGCTTATAGGGTTTGTAGTACCAGTTATACAAGACAATGGACAAAAATATGATGGAGTAGGATACAATATAGCAACTACTATTGAAGAAATAAATCCAAAGGAAATAGCAAAGCTCGGAGTTGAAAATGCGTTATCTAAAATAGGCGGAAAGAGTATACCATCAGGCAAATATAAAACTATATTATTTAATGAAGCAATGGTATCTTTACTTAGTACATTTTCTGGAATATTTAATGCAGACTCAGCTCAAAAAGGATTGTCTTTGTTGAAAGATAGAGAAGGAGAAATGATAGCATCTCCTATAGTTACAATAGTTGATGACCCACTTTTAGAAAATGGTATGGCATCTACTCCTTTTGATGATGAGGGTGTAGCTACTTTTAAAAAAGAAGTTATTTCAAATGGTAAACTTATGACATTACTTCATAATTTAAAGACCGCTAATAAAGCAAAAGTAAAGACTACGGGAAATGGAATAAAAGCTTCATATGCATCACCTATAAGTATATATCCAACTAATTTATATATAGAGAAAGGAAATATATCTTTAGATGATATTATGAAAGAAGTAGGGGAAGGTTTGATGGTTACTAGTTTTGCAGGGCTTCATTCAGGTGCAAATTCAGTAACAGGAGATTTTTCTTTAGCAGCTAAAGGTTTTTATATTAAAGATGGTAAAAAATCATTTCCAGTAGAACAAATTACAGTAGCTGGTAATTACTTTGATTTATTAAAAGATATTGAAGTTATAGGGAATGACTTAGAATTTCCAATGAGCAGTATAGGTTCACCTTCAATTGTTATTAAAGAATTATCAGTAGCAGGAAAAGATGAATAGAGATAGAAAATAATTGCACAAATATAAAGATAAATATGAATCCATGTTAATTTCTATTAGCATGGATTTTTTATTAATTTAAGTTATTTATTAAACCCTAACCATCCTAATAAAAGCATATGTTAAAGTTTTGATGCATATAATTAATATCAATATTTAAATCTAAAGGAGGAGATACCATGAATGCACACTATGATATGCATAAGAGAAAGGGATACTCAAGTGACGAGCCATACCCAGAAATAAAAGTATTGGGAAAAAATAAGTATTATGCAGAACTATTAATGGATGATTATGCTGGTGTATCAAGTGAATTTACAAGTGTAAATCAGTACTTATACCATAACTTTGATTTAGATGAAAATTATAAAGAGTTAAATGAAATGTGGATAAATATATCTATAACAGAAATGTTACATATGGAGATATTAGCAAAAACTATAAGATTATTAGGTGGAAATCCTATATATAGAGGTTCTTCAAGTTCATGTGGTGCATATTGGAATGGTGGTTTTGTATTTTATGGAGATTCTATTTGTAGTAGATTAAAATCGGATTTACATTTAGAGTATGTGGCTATTGAGAATTATTATAAGGATATAAATATTATTGAAGACCCTTATATAAAAGCTATATTAAATAGAATAATTTTAGATGAAAAGGTTCATGTAGGTTTGTTTAAAAAAGCAATAGAAAAGTACTGTAAATAGAATATAATGTTTAATTATTAACTATTTTATTCATATATATAAAACAACTATCATACATTTTCTTGAAGGGAGTTGCTAATTATATGTATTATGTACGTGTGAATGACATAAATATAGCAGTGTATGATTTAAATCCAAAGGCTAAAAAAACAGTTCTATTTATACATGGCTGGCCATTAGGACATAAGATATTTGAATATCAAACTAATATACTGCCAAAACTTGGCTACAGAACAGTTTCAATTGATTTAAGAGGTTTTGGTAACTCTGATGCAACAGCAGGAGGATATACTTATAGTCAGATGGCTGATGATATTTATAAGGTGGTACATGCTATTGAATTAGAAGATTTTACTCTTGTGGGATTTTCAATGGGTGGAGCAATTGTACTTAGATATATGAGTTTATTTAATGGATATGGAGTATCAAAACTAGTCTTAGCTGCTGCGGCGGCACCATCATTTGTAAAAAGGCATCCAGAACTTCCATATGGTATGACACGTGAAGATGTTAATAAGCTAATAGCTCAAGCATGTACAGATAGACCTGAAATGGTAACTAATTTTGGGGAAAAAGTGTTTGCATCAAATCCATCAGAAAGTTTTAGAAGGTGGTTTAATGATATTGGTTTTAGTGCATCAGGGATAGGAACAATTGGAACAGCTGTAGCTTTAAGAGATGAAGAACTATTTAATGATTTAAAATGTGTAAGAGTGCCTACAGGTATATTCCATGGAAAATTAGACCAAGTTTGCCCATATGAATTTGCAGTTTTTATGAATGAAAGGATAGAAGACTCAGTTTTATATACTTTTGAGTATAGCGGTCATGCTATATTCTATGATGAGCTTAAATTATTTAATCAAGAATTTTTACAGTTTTTAGAGGAATAGAAATATTTTATTAATAATTAAAGATATGATGATGTTATATAAAAGGGGCTGTCTCAAAATAGAGAAAGGCCTCTTTTTCATTGTTGAAATGATGAAAATATAGTTGATTAGTTGATCTCATACAAAAAAGAGTGCCTCATAAATTAAAAAGTTCATTTTGAGACACCTCCTTTATTTTTTTTGGTAGAAAATATTACCAAATAGCATAAAATATGACTTTTAAGATTTAAAATTTTTTCAAAAAGTGCTACAATAAACCAAATTGTTGTTTTCTATATTCAGTAAGCAGGAGGTGGTGATATGAAAAAACATAATATTTTATTTGTATCAACTGATGACAAAATAAATATGGATATCTCAGAACAATTAGAAAATATTTTTGGAGAATTTTGTAATATAGATAATATGGTTTACATAGATAAAATAAATATAGAGATATTAAAGTATGAATTAATAGTATGTTCAGATAATGATATAAAAGAATATATGCACAATAATATTGATAAAAATATACCTATTGTGATAATACATCGTACAATAAATATTGAAAATATAAATCAGATAATTAGCATAGAAAATGATTCTGAAGTTATGGTTATAGATGATTATAAGGAGTCAGCAGATGAAACAGCTAAGATAATTAAAAAATTAGGTTTAATTCATATTAATCTTATACCATATTATCCAGGGTGTGATAAGGTAAATTGCGAGGTTGGAATTATTACAGGTAGTAGAAATAATGTGCCACAAAATGTAAAACAAATAATTGATATAGGTGATAAAATAATCGATATAAATACAGTCATAGAAATTTTTACAAAACTTAATATATCAATAGATAAATTACATATTATTAAAGAAAAATATAATGAAGATACTGTAAGTGGATATAGGTATTATACAACTATGAACAAAACTATGAAGAGTTTCTTAGAGATTATTGATGAAGGAATAGCCTCTATTGATAAATTAGGCAAATTTATATACTGTAATAAAATATTCTCAAATCTAGTTGGAATAGACCAAAATAAAATTATATCTAATAACTTTATGGATTTGTTTAGTGACAAGGTTGTTAAAAAAATGTTTTTTCAAGAGGATGAAGTTAATGATGAAGTAGTAAATCTAAATAACAAAAAACTTATAATTAATAAGGTAAATGTATATGAAAATCATGAACGTGTAAAGAGTATTATAAGTATTAAAGACATAAGTGATATACAAACACTTGAAGATAAAATCTATAATAAATTTCAGACAAAAGGATTCGTATCAAAGTACACATTTGAGAATGTTGTGGGTGAAAGTAAGATAATAAAAGAAAAGATTAATATTGCAAGGAAAATAGCAGCTACAGATTTTTCAGTTTTAATACTTGGAGAAAATGGAACTGGAAAAGAGATATTTGCTCAAGCAATACATAATGAATCTCTGAGAAAGAATAAACCATTTATTGCAGTTAACTTATCTTCTTTATCAGATACTCTTATTGAAAGTGAACTTTTTGGCTATGAAGAAGGAAGCTTTACAGGAGCAATAAAAGGTGGGAAAATGGGGATATTTGAAAGAGCTCATACAGGGACAATTTTTTTAGATGAAATAGGTGACATATCCTTAGATGTACAACAAAGGCTTTTAAGAGTTTTACAAGAAAAAGAAGTTATGAGAATGGGTGGAAGTAAAATCATACCAATAGATGTTAGAATTATAGCTGCAACAAATAAAAAATTAAAACAGAAAATTAAAGAAGGTTCTTTTAGAGAAGATTTATATTATAGGATTAATGTACTACATATAGAAATACCTAAACTTAGAGAGCGAAAAGAAGATGTACCTCTTATAAGTGAGTATTTTTTAAATGAAATAAACAGTAATAAATGTTTTACAGAAAAATCAATAGAGGCATTAAAATTATATAAGTGGCCAGGCAACGTAAGAGAGCTTAAAAATTTAATATATTATATTGATACTATAGTAGAAGAAGATATCGTGGACTATGAACATTTACCAGAACAATTTAAATTTGAAGAAAATAATATTTTAGTCAATGAAAAGTTTGATTCAATTATTTTGGATTTTAAACAATCGAATTCTTTAAATGAAAGTATTTGTATATTGAAGAATATAGAAATTTGGAATAATAAAAATATATCATTAGGAAGAAATAAATTACAAGAAATCTTAAAAGAAAAAGATGTTATCTTGAGTGTAGACCAAATAAGACAGAGAATAGATAAATTAAAAAATCATGGATTGTTATTATCTGGTATAAAAAAACAGGGTAGCTTTATAACTAATGAAGGTAAAAATTTTATATCGTATGTAAAAATAAAGGGGAAAATATAGGGTGTCAAAAGAAAAAAACACCTTAAAAATCCCCTATAATAGTTTGAAATAAATAAAGATAATTTTGAATATTAATATAATTTTTAAAATAGTGAATTAAAAATAAAAAAACATTTCTAATAAACAGTAGTAAATCGTCAATTTATTACTGTTTTTATTTTTATAATAATTGAGTATACAATTAAAATTTATATTTTGGCATGTTAATTGCTTTATAGTGTAAATATAAAAAAATTGTAGAACTTGGAGGAAATTATTATGAAATCAGCTTATAAAGGATATGAAGCCTATAGTTATTTGGAAAAGGGAAAAGATATTTCATCTATTGAAATGTGTAAGGGAGACAAGAGAGTTGATGAGTATCTTATTGAGTTAGATGATATTCAAGAAGCAAAGGTTAAAAGTATTGTAGATGAAAAAGTATTTATATCTTTACATGAACATCCTGTTTTATTTCCAGAATATTTAGAAAGAGATATATTTGAATACAATAGAGAAGGTAAACAAAGATGTGCTTATGAGGCATTATCAAGAGGATATTATGATGCTATATTTGATAATTTAATGGATGGTGTATGTACAATAACATCTAATTCAGGATGGAAATGGGATGATATATTAATTGATTTAGGTATGAGATTATGTGACTTAGCTCATCAAGATTTTGTTATAAAGTGTGAAAAAGTAGAAGATATATACAGAGCAAAAAAAGAAGGAAAAGTAGCTTTGATACCTACCCTAGAAGGAGCTGCACCAATAGAAAATGAACTTGATAGAATAGATATTCTATATGGATTTGGCATAAGGTTAATGGGTATAACATACAGCGAATCTAATGCATTGGGTTCAGGATTGAAAGAAGAAAAAGATGGTGGACTTACGAATTTTGGTAGAAAAGCTGTTGAAAGAATGAATAAGATTGGAATGGCTATAGATTGTTCTCATGTTGGAGTTCAAACGACACTTGATGTTATAGAACACAGTAAAGACCCAATAATATTGAGTCATGTTGGGGCAAGAAGTCTATGGAACACAAAGAGATTGACTCCAGATGAAGTACTAATAGCATGTGCTAAAAAGGGTGGGGTTATAGGTGTAGAAGCAGCACCACATACTACAATAACTGAAAAAAACAAAGAACATTCAATAGAGTCATTTATGGAACATTTTGAGTATATTAAAAGTTTAGTAGGGATAGACCATGTAGCTTTTGGACCGGATACAGTATACGGTGACCATGTTAAATTACATTCAGTGTTAGCTGCTAAATTTGATATAAAAAAGATAACTGGCACAAAGGAACATCCTAAAGTAGAGTATGTGAAAGGTCTTGAAAATCCAACTGAAACTTCAAAAAATATTGTTAGATATTTAGTAAAACATGGATATAGTGATGAGGAAATAGAAAAGGTGTTGGGTGGAAACATACTTAGAGTGTTGAATAAGGTCTGGAAATAAGGTTTAAATATTTTAATAAAATTTGAGGATTTATAGGGAGGTTTTTTGCAATGGATTATTTAAAATTAGCCAATCATCCACTTTTGTGGATAGCAAGTACAGTAGCTGTGTCAATAGTAGTAGTACAATCTCTTGTATTTGCTATAAAATCTTGTAAAGTTGGGAAGACGATGGGGATAACTGACAAGCAAATAAAATCAGCTGTTAAGAGTAGTGCTATTTCAGCTATAGGCCCATCAATGACTATATTTGCTGGGATGGTTTCACTTATAGTAACTATGGGTGGACCTATAGCATGGATGAGATTATCATTTATAGGTTCTGTAATTTTTGAATCTATGTCAGCTGGATTTGGAACAGATGCACTAGGGATAACTTTGGGTTCTCCTGAGATGACAAAAGTAGCATTTACAAATGCAGTTTGGACTATGATATTAGGTTCTTTAGGGTGGATAATATTTACATTATTATTTGGGCATAAGTTAGATAAAATAACGAATGTTATTTCTAGTGGTAAGAAATCATTTATACCAATAATATCTGTAGGAGCAATGTTAGGTTCATTTGCATACTTAAATGCTGATAGAGTATTGCGTTTTGACAATGGAACAATTGCTTGTATAAGTGGGATGATAATAATGGTAATACTATGTATGATTGAAAAAAAGAAAAATATAAAATGGCTGAGAGAGTGGGGTCTTACCATATCAATGTTTAGTGGAATGATAATAGGTTCAATAATATAAGGAGGGAGTTTTATGAGTAAAGTAAAATCTATATACAACGAAGAGTACTTACCTTTTATGATAAGGTATGGGAGATTGACATTATCTTTAGGTATTATAGCAGCATTAGTTCCTGGAATAATTTTAAGTTTTGGATTTGGTCTTATGCCTCCAATATCAGCATTATTAGCAAGTACAATGGCAATCGTTAGTATGAGTGCACCAAACTACATAATAGAGCCAGTTTCTTATTCACCAATTTTAGGAATACCAGGAACTTATATGAGCTTTCTTTCTGGAAATATATCTAATATGAGACTGCCATGTTCAATAGCAGCTCAAAAAGCAGCAGAAGTTGAATCAGGAACTGAAGAGGGTTCAATAATATCTACTATAGGAATAGCTGTATCTATTCTAGTAAATATAAGTATTTTGACTTTTGGAGTAATTTTAGGAGGAAGTGTATTGTCTAAAATACCACCTGAAGTAGTAGAAAAATTGAATTTAATTTTACCAGCTTTGTTTGGGTCAGTATTTGGACAAGTTTTTTTACAAGATAAAAAGCTAGGATTAGTAGCAATTGTAATAGCTGTATTAACTATTATATTATCAAAGCAAGGTATAATACCACAGTCTTTAGTAGTTCTTATATGTGTATTTGGTACTATATTGATTGCAAGAGTTATGCATAAAGATAAACTTAAGGACTAGTAAAAAATATAAACTTAGAGGCTAGTAAAATTAAAAAAGTAAAAAGTTTAAAATATAAAGAATTATAGTAAAGGCTACTGCAATAAAATTATATTTTAAGGGGTGAATAATGTGGTATATGATTTAGTTTTAAAAAATGGATTTATAGTAGATGGTACTGGACAAAATGGTTTTTATGGAGATATAGCGATAAAAAATAACTTAATAGTGAGAATAGATTCTGAGATAAATGATGATACAAATAAAATGATAGATTGTCATAAAAGAGTTGTAACACCTGGATTTATTGACCCTCATGTTCATGAAGAAATAGTAGCAATATTAGATGGTAAATTTGAAAAATTCCTAAAACAAGGTGTTACAACAACTATAAATGGTAATTGTGGTCATTCTATAACACCATATTCTTCTGAAAATGTATATGAATATATGTATAAGAATGGTCTATTACTTGAAGAAGAAAAAAAGTATCTTATAGATAAAAATAAGCATTGGAATAGTTTTACAGGATATTGTGACCTTATATCTAATAGTGGAATAGCTATTAATATGGGATTTCTATTGGGTCATGGTACTATAAGATGGAGTGTTATGGGAGGGTCTAAAGATAGACCACCTACAGAAGAAGAAAAAATAGAAATTACAGAGATAATAAATGATGGTATGAAAAGTGGGGCTTTTGGAATATCTACTGGATTGGCATATATACCAAGTAAGTATGCTGATATTGATGAATTAGTTGAGATTGCAAAACTAATAAAAGAACATGATGGTATATATACGTCTCATATTAGGGATTACATAGGAAGATATAATGCAGTAAAAGAAACTATAGAAGTTGGTGAAAAAAGTGGAGCTAGAGTACAAGTATCCCATTTAAGCCCAGTTGAACTAGATGCATTTGATGAGATATTAAATGCTAGAGACAATGGTGTTGATATTATGGTTGATACAGTACCAAGAAGTTCTGGACATTGTATGAAGAAAAAAAGAGTACTTCAATTTATTATGGCAATATCATCTAGTTTGTTTGAATTAGGTATGGATGGCGTTATGGATGCCCTTAGGAATGAAGAAGGAAGAGCCCTGATATTAAAAGAGGCATTTATACTTGGAGATAGAGGAAGTATAATACTTCTAAATACCAATAATATTGATATGGAAAAGAAATCAATACGTGAAATAGCTATACAAAAAGGTATAGATGAGAATAAGTTATTACTAGATTTACTTTTAGATGGAGATGAAGAACTTATATTTTGCCTAGGAGGAATGTACAGGGGAGATTTTCCTGATAAATTACATGATAAAAAGATAATAAATAATCCATTTGTTATGGTTGGTTCAGATTGTTTGTTTAGTGTAGGTGGAGATATGTCATGGTTTGAGCTTCAAAGAAGAGGGGCATTTCCAATTTTCTTTGATATGTATAAAAAATCAGGTGTTAGATTGGAAGAAGTAGTAAGAAGGGTAACTTCATTGCCAGCTAACCAGTTTAAAATAAAGGATAGAGGTATACTTAAAGAGGGTAAAATAGCTGATATAACAGTAATTGATATGGAAAACTACAGCTACCCTAGGTCTGAAGAGATTGACTTCTCAAATCCACAGTTATTAGCTAGAGGTGTTGAATATGTAATTGTAAATGGGAAAATTGCATTAGAAGAAGGTAAAGTTACTAAAAATCAATGTGGTGAAGTATTAAAAAGATAAAATATTAAAAAATAATAAAAATTTAGAAATTAAATAAATAGATAGTAAAAAAACGAAGTTTGAATATTATTTAAATAAAAATCACTCTTCGTTTTTTTATAATAGTATTAAATCTTAATTTATATGGACAATAAAAAGCATGTACAATAAGAAATGTACAAAAAATAATTTACTTTTATAATAAAAAAATTGAGATTTTTATTTATTGAAATATGTAGAAAAATTGGGAAAATAAATGGTTATAATTTTGAAAAAGAAATTTTTTGTAAGTAGATAAAGATAAACTTCTTCTAGAAAATGTTAAAAAAATATCTAGCAAAAGAGAGTTTCAATATCAGAGAATGAGAAAATAATAAAAAATAGTTATTACTTTTTATATATATTAAAATAATATTATATTATAAGATATATATACTATGTCTAATTT